>NZ_JBZXYT010000040.1:0-26573 GCF_059391765.1 Brachybacterium sp. SYSU DS0246
GCGCCCTGAACCTGGCGCCGGCGGCCATGCGCCACGGCTCCGGCCGGTTCCTCGGCCGGAGACTGCGCCGACTGCTGCCGGCGACAGTGGTGTGGACCGCCTTCTATGCCCTGATCATGGGGACCCTGTTCACGGACGAGCCGCTGGACTGGCGCCAGGAGATCCTGGACCTGCTGACAGCCTCCTCGTACCCGCATCTGTACTTCCTGCCGCTGATCCTGGGACTCACCGTCGTCACTCCGGTGATCGCCGTCTACATCGGCGACAGTCCGCGACGGGCCTGGATCACCGGCGGCGTCGCCACGGGATGGGCACTGGTGGTGATGGCCGTCCCACCGCTCAGCCAAGGGCTGCTCGGCGAAGCGGTGGTCCCGCTGCAGATGGGCACCCTCACCTATTTCATGCCGTTCCTCGGCTACTACATCCTGGGACGGGCGGCGTGGGCCCTGCCGGTCAGCCGCAGCCGGGCACTGCTCCTGCTGCTCGTGGCGACGCCGGTGCTGACCGTGGCGACCGTGTGGGCGTATCTCTCCCGCGTCACCGACACCCCGCCCGGGCAGTTCCTGCTGCCGACCTATGTGGCGCCGACGGTGATGCTGCTCTCGCTCGCCCTGGTGATCGCCCTGCTGAGCCTGGGAGGTGCGTGGACGGTCTCGGCGCGCGCCGAGAACCTCCTGCGGACGATCGGTGACGCCACCTTCGGCGTGTTCCTCGTGCACTTCGCGATCCTCGTGCCGCTGCGCGAGCTGGGCTTCCCCGAGGGCTCGCTGCTGACGGTGCTCGCCCTGATCGTCGTGGTCACCGTCCTCGCCTTCGCGGTCTCGCTGCTGGGCAAGAAGGTCCCGGGGCTGCGCGCGATCCTCTGACGCTCAGCGCCGGATCTCCGCCAGGACCTGTTCGGCGCCCTTCGTGGCGCAGCCGGCCAGGGAGGCGTTCTCGAGCGTCCACCGGCGCAGGTGCTCCCGCTCCGGAGCGCCTTCGCCCTCCAGCGCCGCCCGCATCGCCTCGGCGACCTGGGCGGCGTCGTAGTCGCAGGCCCAGCCCAGGGAGTTGTCACGGATCCGGTCGTGGGCGGCGCCCTCCCCCGCGTGGATCACGGGGGTCCCTGTTGCGGTAGCGGCATAGATCTTGGTGGGCAGGGCGAACTCGTAGCCCTGCCCCGGGGTGATCGAGGACAGCCCGGCGACCGCGCCCCGCAGATGCGCGGCGACCTGGGCCGGCGGGATCTTGTCGCGGAACTCGATGCCGTCGATGCTCTCCTCGGCCACGCGTGCCTCGAGCTCGTCGCGCCCGGACCCCTCGGAGAAGAACAGCAGCCGCGCCTGCGGATGCCTCTCGCGGACCCGGGCGAAGGCGTCGATGAACACAGCGGCGCCCTGCCACTCGGAGACGGTCCCGGCGTAGACGAAGTACGGTCCTGCCTCGCCGGCATCCGCGCCCTCGGGTGTGAAGGTCTCGGTGTCGATCCCGTTGCCCACCATGACGATGCTGGGCCGTGGCCCGATCAGTTCCCGCACCCGGTGCTGCACACCCGGGGAGATGGTCAGCACGCGCGAGGCGCGCTTCCAGACGGTCTTCTCCGCCCAGCGCACCGCGGAGCGCACGAAGGTCGGCACGCCCTCGACGCTCTCGGTCGCGTCGGACCAGACGTCGGCCGCGTAGAACGTGTACGGCACCCGGCGGATCATGGCGGCGACCATCCCCACCATCCCGGTGGTCGGCGGCGGCTCGAGCACCAGGGCGTCCATCGGGCGCTGGAGGAGCAGTCGCAGCGCGAGCGGCAGGTCGAAGCTGAGATAGGAGACGTACCCGCGAACCTGGCCCTGGTGATCACGCTTGACGGGCCAGCGGGAGACGCGGCGGGCCCGGGACCGGACCCCACCCGCCCCGGGCGCGGAGGTGGTCAGCACGGTGACCTCCGCGCCGGCCCGCTCCAGGGCGATGACCAGCGCCTCCTGGCGGAAGGCGGCGGCCACGGGTTCAGGGGTATAGACGCGGGTGGCGACGACCACGTGCGCGGGGCGGTTCGGCCCGGGGCGTCGTGCGGTGCGCGACCTCGCCATCAGGCGCGCTCCCGGAGAGCGTCGACGCTCCGTTCGGCCGCCCTGCCGTCGCCGTAGTGGGCGGGGCGGTCGGCGTCGGGCCGAGGCCGTGCCACCGCGGCAGTCAGCTCGGCCGGGTCCGAGACCAGCTGATTCCAGCCGTTCTCCAGCGTCTCGACCCACTCGGTCTCCGTGCGCACCGTCGAGCACGGGGTCCCCAGCAGGTATGCCTCCTTCTGCAGACCACCGGAGTCGGTGACCACGGCGCTCGCGGCATGCACCGCGCCCACCAGGTCCGGGTAGGCGACGGGCTCGCCGACGCGGACGGCGCCACCGGCCAGCTCGATGCCGGCCTCTTTCGCCTTCGCCACCAGACGCGGATGGGCGAACAGCGCCAGGGGGATCTCGAGAGCCTGCAGGGCCTCGATGATCGCCCGCAGCCGCTCAGGGTCGTCGGTGTTGTCGGCGCGGTGGATCGTGGCCACGGCAAACTCTCCGGCGGGGTCGATGCCCTCGGGCAGGGCCAGCGGAGTGCCCTCGACGGCGGCCGCCACCCGCAGGCACACGTCCGTCATCACATCGCCGGTCACCAGCGTGCGCTCGGCGAGGCCCTCGGCGGCCAGGTGGCCGCGCGCGACCTCGGTGGGCGCCAGCAGCAGATCCGCGGCGTGGTCGGTGACCACGCGGTTGTGCTCCTCGGGCATGCGGCGGTTGAACGAGCGCAGCCCGGCCTCCAGATGGGCGACCTTCAGGTGCATCTTCACGGCGGAGAGGGTGCCGGCGAGGGTGGAGTTGGTGTCTCCGTAGACCAGGGTCCAGTCCGGCTGGTGCTCCTCGAGCACCTCGTCCATGCCGGCCAGCATCGCACCGGTCTGACGTCCGTGCGACCCGGAGCCGACGGAGAGGTTGACGTCCGGGGCGGGGATCCGTAGATCCGCGAAGAACACGTCGCTCATGGCGGCGTCGTAGTGCTGCCCGGTGTGGACGATGACGTGCTCGACGTCGTCCCGCTGCGCGGCTGCATCGGCGATCGCGGCGAGCTTGACGAACTGCGGGCGCGCGCCCACGACGGACAGGATCTTCATGGACGGATCTCTTCCTCTCGGCCCCGGCAGGTCACAGGCGACGCGGCCCGGGTCGCAGGTACAGTAAGCGTGCCCCACCATAGCCAACGGCCGAGGCCGTGCGGCACACCACGACACCATCGAGGGACAGCGCGCCGCGCGCGTGCCCCGCTCGGGAACGGAAGATGCATGACGTCAGGCCAGGGCACGCCGGAGCCTCGTGTCGCTGTGCTCGTCTACAACGACGCCGCCAACGATTCCCGGGTGCTCAAGGAGTCCGCGTCGTTGCGTGACGAGGGCTATGACGTCCGGATCCTCGCGGTCGAACGCCGCGAGCTGGACCGGCCCGCGGCCGTCAGCCGCCTCGGCGAGCGCCTGACGCTGGAACGTGTCCCGGAGTTCGCCTTCGAGCGGATCGTGCCGGCGCTGGCGCCGGTGTGGCGCGGGCTGATCAGCCAGGACCTCGAGCCCGCCTCCCGGGTCTCTGCGCCTCCGCCCCCGGCCCCCCTGGCGCCGCCGACACAGCCGCGGGCCGCGCTGGCCGGTATCAGGTCTCACGCCCTGCGTGCCCTGCGCGGGCTCGGCGAACGCGCCTACCGCACCGTCGCCCTGGGCACGTACTGGAAGAACGTCACACAGGCAGGGCTGCGCGTGCGACCGGACGTGATCCACGCCAACGACGCCAACACGCTGGTCCCCGCACTGGCGATCCGTGCCGCGAGCCGCGGCCGCATCGGGATCGTCTACGACTCGCACGAGCTGTGGCGTCACCGCAACGTCCGCCCCGGCCGTCTCCTGGCCCCTCATGTCGAGGCCCTCATCGAAGCGGTCGGCATCCGCCGGGTCGACGGGGTCATCACCGTCTCGCCCTCCATCGCGGACTGGCTCGAGCGCACCTACCGTCTGCCGCGGCGACCGGCGCTGGTGCGGAACGTCCCGGTCGCCGACGACCTGCCGGATCCCGCCAGCGGAGTGCTCCGCGCTCGCGCCGGGCTCGGCGCCGAGGACCGGGTCATCGCATACGGGGGGCGCATCACCACCGCCCGCGGCATCGAGGAGACCATCGCCGCGCTCCCCCATCTGCCGGCCGATGTCCACTTCGTGCTCCTGGGGTACGGGGAGCAGGCCGCGCTCGAGCAGGTCCGTGCCGAGGCCGCGCACCACGGCGTCGCCGAGCGCGTCCATCTTGTGGGAGCCGTCGAGCCCGACGCCGTCTCGCGCTCCCTGGCCGACGGCGACGTCGCCGTCGTCCACGTGCGCCCCATCTGCCTCTCCTACCGGTTCGCCCTCCCCAACAAGCTCTTCGAATCGATCCGCGCCGGACTGCCCATCGCCGCCGCCGACCTGCCGGACATGCGACGTGTGGTCGAGGAGCTCGGCGTCGGCGAGGTCTTCCAGGGCTCCAGTCCGCAGGATCTCGCCGAGGCGCTGCGGGCGATCCTGGACGATCCGGACACCTACCGAGAGCGTGCCCGCCAGGTGGCCGACGACCTGACCTGGGAACGGGAGACGGAGAGCATGCTCGCGCTGTACCGCCGCGTGATGAGCGAGACCGGGAGGCTCAGCTGATGCGCATCACGGTCGTCACCACCTGGTTCCCGACCGGGACGTCCCCCTCGCGCGGCTCGTTCGTCGTCCGCGACACCCTCGCCATCGCCCGGCACCACGACGTGCGCCTGATCCACCTGGTGCCGCCGGCCGACGACGACGGCACGAGGAGGCTCGTCCACGAGGGCATCGATGTGCTGCGGGTGCCGATGGACCCGCGTCGGCCGGACCAGATCCTGGCCGCGGCCCGCGTGCTCGCCGTGGCGCTCGGGGGCACTGATGTGGTCCATTCGATGGCGTTCTCCGCGTTGCTGCCGATGACGCTGCGACGGCCGCGGGTGCCGTGGATCCACACCGAGCACTGGTCCGCTCTGACCACTCCGTCGACGCTCCCCGCGCCGGCCCGCGCCGGATTGCCGCTGCTGAGTCGTCTGCTGGCGCGGCCGGACCGGGTCACCGCCGTGTGCGAGTTCCTTGCCCGCCCGATCCGGGCCGTCCGCGCCGACCGCCCGACCGCCGTCGTGCCGTGCATCGTCGAGCCGGGACCCCTCGTGCCGCGCCGCGATCGATCCGACGGCGCCCTGCGCATGGTCTCGACGGGCGGGCTGATCCCCCGCAAGGACCCCCTGCTGGCGGTCGAGGTGCTCGCCGACCTGCGAGAGCGCGGCGTGGATGCCCATCTGGAATGGCTCGGTGACGGGCCGCTGCGAGAGGACACCCTGCGCCGCGCCGAGGAGCTCGGTGTCACCGGGCAGCTCGCGCTGCCCGGCACGGTCAACGGCACGGGGGTCCGCGAGGCCCTCGGCCGCGCCGACCTGTTCTTCGGCCCCACCCGTGCGGACAACTTCTTCGTCTCCGCCGCGGAGGCGATCGTCGCCGGACGTCCGGTGGTGCTCGGGGCGACGGGCGGCCAGGGCGAGTACGTCGAGCCGTCAGTCGGCGCCCTGGTCCCCGCACAGCACGTCGCCGCCTATGCGACGGCGATCCTCGAGGTCGACGAGCGCACCCGCGACCTCACCGCCGACGAGATCGCGGGCACGATCGGGGACCGGTTCTCCGCCGCTGCCGTCGGGCACGGCTACGCCGCACAGTACGAGCTGCTGCCCGGCCGACCGGGAAGCCGCCGATGAGCGGCACCGGGGCGGAGAAGCCGGTCACCGTCGTGATCGCCTGCCACACGCCGGAACGTCCCGTCGGCCGAGCAGTGGCCTCGATCCTGGAGGGCAATGCCGATCACGCCCATGTCACCGTGGTGTGCCACAACCGTGACGCCGGCGATATCGCCTCGGCGATCGACCCCGCCCATCGTGCGCGAGTAACGTTCCTCGAGCACAGGGACCGGCATCGATCCGCCTCGGGCCCGTTCAATGCCGGAATGCGCGCCGCGACCACGCCGTTCGTGGCGATCATGGGCTCCGACGACATGCTGGCGCCCGGCGCAGTCGCCTCCTGGCTCACGGTCCAGGAACGCACCGGCGCGGACTTCGTGGTCACCCGTCTCGCCCTGGGCACCGCCGGATCCGGCGTCCCCACGCCGGCCGTCCGCATGCATCGTGCCGGTCTCGTCGACCTCGTGGCCGACCGGCTGAGCTACCGCTCCGCACCACTGGGACTGATGCGCCGCGAGATGCTGGCCGCGACCGGCGCGTGGCTCGTCGAAGGGGCCGGAGTCGGCGGGGACGTCGGGATGGTCACGCAGCTCATGGCGACACGCCCCACGGCCTACGACCGCTTCGGCCCGCCCTATGTGATCGGCGAGGATGCCGGCGACCGGGTCACCTACGTGGTCCGTCCGATCCGCGAGCAGCTCGGCTTCTTCCCCGACGTGCTGACCGCGGGCTGGTTCCGGGCGCTGCCGCGGGGCGCTCGACGGGCGATCGGCGTCAAGCTCCTGCGCATCCACGTCTTCGGGGCGGTCTTCTATCGCAGCGACGTCTCGATCTGGACCGAGGCCGAGCGCACGGATCTCGCGGAGATCACGGCCGGTGTGATCGTCGAGTGCCCGGGGTGCCTGGGGCCGCTGTCCCGAGCCGACCGCGACGTGGTCGACGCCTGTCTGGACCCCACCATCCCGGCCGAGGACCTGGTGCGTGCGGCGAAGGCGCGTCGACGCCATGGCCGCCCGGCGACGCTGCTGCCCCGGCGGTGGCGACACGCCCTGGACCGCGAGGCTCCGGTGCGGTTCATGGCCGCGTCCCTGGCCGTCCGGCACCTTCCGCGCCTGGTGGGGCTTATCCGCGGCTGACCGGAGCCGAGGGTCTCAGGCGTCCCCGGCGATCCGGGCGATGGAGCTCTGCCAGCCCTCGATCTGCCGCTCGGCCGAGAGCTCACGCGCCGACGCGTTCGCGGCCTGCTTGAAGCGATCGACATCCTCCTTGGTGGTCGTCGACAGCGCTGCGCGCAGGGAATCGGCGTCAGCCCCGTCGAGGACGCGACCGATCCCGTGCTCCCGCACGAGAGCGGCCATGTCGGGTGACGGCCCCACGAGGACGCCGGTCCTGGCCTGGACCGCTTCGAACAGCTTGTTGGGCAGGCTGTGCTGGAGGTTGAAGGTGCTGTCCGGGAAGACCACGATCGAGAGGTCGTACTCCGCCACGGCCTCCACCAGATCCGTGTACGGCACCGGATCGCGGAAGGACACCGACGGCAGGTCCGCCGCTCGATCCCTGAGCGTCTCGATGTACCCCGGTTCGCTCGGCACCAGCATGAGGTCCAGCGTCAAGTTCTCGGGAGCACCGCGCATGGCGTCGATCATCGATTCCAGGCGACGGTTGGCTCGGGCCACGCCGGTGTGCAGCAGCCGTATCGTCTCGCCGGTGGGCCGCGGAGAGCGCTGCTCGTAAGCTGCGGCATTGGTCACGACCTCGACGTCGACGCCGAATCGGATCGCGTACTCACCGGCCAGCCCCGGGGACACGGTCGTGATCGCATCGACCCGCGGCAGACAGGTACGGCAGATCCACCGCTGATAGGGCGCGACGAACCAGCGCCAGGAGCGGACATGCTCCTTCTCGCGCGGCGCGTACTCGTGCAGGTCGGCGTGGATCCCCCGGCGCGGGGCGAGCCAGAGGGCCAGCGGGAGGGTGTTGACGTCGTTGGCGAGGACCACGTCGACGGCGCCGGCGAGGTCCGCCAGTCGCTGCCGTGCGGCCCGCACCGCGCTCATGTCCCAGTACGCGTGCCGGTACCGCCTCGAGAGCAGGTATCGCTTGTTGCTGGGCCAGGCACGGGTGCTCGCGGGCAGCTCACGGTGGGTCACGTCGGGGTGCGGCGTGGGCCCGAATCCGACGGTCGTGACCTCGTAACGACGGGCGAGCAGTCCGATCTGGCGCTGGACCCGCGGGTCCCGCACGAGCTCGGAGAACGACAGGATCAGCACTGAGGTCATCGTTCCTGCTCCTGATCGATCGGGGCATCCGCGGAGCGGGTCAGGCCGGCGAGCGCGGCCTGCTCGGCGAAGGCGGGCACGGCGGCGACGACCTCGTCGAAGGAGCCGGCCGCGGCGACCGTGCCCTCGGACATGTAGAACACGATGTCGGAGTGCTGGATGGTCGCCAGGCGATGCGCGATGGTGATGGTGGTGACCTCGTCGCCCAGACCGCGGATCGCATCGGTGACCGCGGCCTCGGTCTTGGTGTCCAGGGCACTGGTGGCCTCGTCCATGACCAGGACGGACGGCTCCGTGTACAGGCCGCGGGCAATGCCCATGCGCTGTCGCTGCCCTCCCGAGAGCGTCATGCCACGCTCCCCCAGCCTGCCCTCGATCCCGTCCGGGCGATCCTCGATCACCTGAAGCATCTGCGCCCGGCGCAGCGCCGTGCGCACCCGGTCCTCGTCGACCTCCTCCGGATTCCACGTCAGTGCGACGTTCTCGCCCACAGACACATCGAACAGAGAGACCTCCTGCGGGACGTATCCCACGGAGGAGCGCCACTGGCGCAGCACCGTGGTGATGTCGACGTCGTCGACAAGGATCCGGCCGCTGCTGGGTGTGAGAAGTCCGAGCAACAGGTCGACCAGCGTGGACTTGCCGGCGCCGGAGCTGCCGACGAAGGCCACCGACGAGCCGGCGGGGATCCGCAGCGAGACGTTGTGCACCGCGGGCTCCTCACGGCCGGGATAGGTGAAGCTCACGTCCTCCAGCACGATGTCATGCAGCCCCCGTTCCAGGGTGCCTGAGTCCGGCTGCTCCTTGCGCGCGACCGCCTCACGAGCGAACTCGATGTCGTCGATGATGTAGTCGGCGAAGGCCGCATTGGTCAGGATGCGGTTCTGCGTGGACTGGAATCGGGTCAGTGACGGCACGAGACGGAATCCGGCCACGGCGAAGACCGCCACCGAGGTCATCGCCCCAGCGGGTCCCCCGGAGAGGTACCCGACCCCGCCGATGACGGCGAACCCGCCGACCATGCCGGCGTCCAGCACGAACCGGGGCATCTGGTTGTAGTACTGGGCGAAGGCCCGGGTGCGGGAGGCCGTGGCGCGACGCTCGGCGACGATGTCGGCCACCTCGCCCTCGTTGCCCTTCAGCGTCAGCTCCTTCAGGGCGGCGAGGACCTCTCCCAGCAGGCGGACCACACGGATGGAGTTGTCGCGGTTGCTGGCGCCGTTGGCGACGGCCTTCGGGGTGATCACGCGGGAGAGGATCAGCGCGATGAACCCCAGATACACGAAGGTCGCCAGCGCGATCTGCCAGTCCAGGACGATCAGGCCGATGCTGATGACCGTGATCGTGGCGAACTCCGCGACGACGGTCATCGACGGCATCAGCACGTTTGCGACCACGGCCGCCACGCCGGAGTCGACCATGCGGATGATCTCCTGCGTCGACTTGGAGGCGCGGTCCACCCAGGAGGCTGACATGTAGGAGCGGAAGAGGGTCTGGCCGATCGCGACCTCATGCTGCGCGAAACGCTGGGTGGCGATCCGGATCGTCAGCAGGTTCAGGAAGCTCTTGATGATGATCAGGCCGACGAACGCCGCGACGAGGACCAGCATCTCCTCGAATGTGCGCAGCTGCCATCCCAGCACGGGGACCGTGACGGCGGTGCCCGGTTCCATCAGACCGGGGATGACGACGGCGATCGCTCCCAGCGCCACCACGTCCAGCAGGGCCAGGACGCTCATGACCACGCCGAAGGTCACCAGGAATCGCCGTGAGTCCGGCGGCAGCACCGACAGGGTGCGTCGGACGATCCTGATGGTCTGCTTCACCTGGGGTTCTCCTCTTCGCTCGGGACGGGCGGGCGCCGGTCCACGGCGTGGCACCCGGTGCGCCGCTCGTTCAGCACACGGGCTCCAGCTCGTACAGAGCGTACGGGCCCTCCTCGGCCACGAGAGTCAGTCGCGAGGGCGGGATGTCGTGGACCCCACTCCAACGGCTCGAGGCCTCGGGATTGATGGCGGCGCCGGATGCGGCGGAGACATCACGGTACAGGTGGGTCGGGCCCAGTCGTGTCAGGGCTGAGCACACCTCGCCGTAGATGTCCGGATTCCCGGCGTAGTTGGCGACCAGGGTCTGGTCCCGAGTCAGGGGGCGCGCCATCGTGGGGTAGACGGTCCGGGTTCCGCCGATCGACCAGTACAGGGGCGCTCCATCCAGTGGATCGGCGAGGACCACGGCGCTGTCCGGCAGGGCTGCGGCCGTGCGCTCGATGAAGGCGCGCTCCTGCGGAGTGACGTACGGCTCCAGCTGGAGACCGTAGGCGGTGTAGGCGAGCGATCCCAGCAGCGGCAGCCGCGGCGGCACGACGACGGCAACGAGCACGATCGCGAGCACACCGACCGCGGCGACCGTCCCGAATACGGGACGACCTCGGATCCGGTCGACGTCCACGACCGCGTCCAGACCGCGCACCAGGAGCACCATGAGCATGCACATCATCAGCGGGGCGATCCGCTCCCGCGCCCCGTACCACGGGTTCACCAGCGCGGCGACCGCCGGGGACTCGATCTCCGTGGCCAGACCCAGCAGCACGGAGGCGACGACCGCCACCGCCGAGCTCGTGCCCACGACCTCCCAGCGACGCACCGCTGCGACGGCACCGATCGCGGCGAGGATCCACACCGGCAGCAGGGGCCATGCCGCCGTCTCGACCACCGGGATCCGCGGGGTGTCGGTGAGAATCTTCCAGGCCACGGAGCCCACTCCGTCGGCGCTCGGCTTGGTCAGGTTCATCCCGCTGAGCATGGTGCTCGAGACCACGAGGAAACCACCCGCTGCGGCGAGCGCGCCCCCCACCTGCCACCAGCCGCGACGTCCGCGGCCGGCGCGAAGATGACCGATCCCCCCGACCAGGACGTACAGACCGGCCACGACGGCGACCGAGAACAGCATCGACGGGTGCGCGACAGCTGTGCCGACCAGGACCGCGGCATGACCGGTGAGCCCGCCGAGCCGGCGGAGCCCGCGCACGCCATGCCGGTGCTCCAGCAGGCGCAGGGCGGAGGCGATCGCCACGGGCAGACACACCACCCCCAGCACCGTCGGCCACAGTCCCATCACCAGAGCCGTCGCGGCGACGCTGAGGAAGAGAGTCGATGCGGCCGCGGCAAGCGCCGCACCCACGGGGGCCTCGCGACGACCGGCCGCGACCGACGCGGCGAGCGCCGCCACCGAGGACGGCAGTGCCGCCAGCAGCGAGAGCATCATCGCGTTCGCCGCCGTGACCGTGTCGAACGGCAACAGCGCCGCGAGAGCGTCGAACGTCACCGGGTAGTACGTCGGGGCTCCGTAGATCTCCGTCAGCGCCGTCGTGAGGAAGGCATCGCCCCCGTCGCGGATGAAGGCGATCGCGGAGAGATGGAAAAAGGAGTCGTAGCTGCCGTTGAGCGTTCCGATACCACCCATGCGCTGGCTGCTGGAGGCCACGACCAGCACGCCCGACAGAACCGCGACTCCCGTCACCAGCGACACGCTGCGCAGGGTCCAGGGGGCCGCGGACGACGCCGGGGGCTCCGTCGGGGGGTGCGCGAGACGGCGAACGATCAGCAGCCGAGCGAGCAGGGCAAGGCCCACCAGGGCGAGGTATCCGATCACGGCGCTGAGGATGGTCCAGGGGATCCCCAGCAGACGGTAGAGCGCAGTGAGCACCACCGTGAGCAGCACGGTGACCACCGGGGCCCAGCCCCACCGCACGGGAACACGGGATGCAAGCGCGATGAGCAGCAGGTGGCCGGGAACGGCGAGCAGCGCCCACGCGGCCAGCACCGGAAGCAACTCGGTCATGCGCAGCAGCTCATGAGATCCTGGGCGGAGGCTGCAGGGCACGCTCATACCCCGCCGTCACCACGGACGGATCGCGCTGCGCGAAGGCGAATTCTCGCGAGAGGCGGGAGGCCGCCGCGTAGACCTCGGGGTCGCGGAGCTCGAGGATGCGCTGGACGGCCCCGTCGACGTCGGGGACGACCCAGTCCGGATCGTAGAGGCTCGCCGCTCCTCCGTAGGGCACGGTGTCGGGCCAGTCGCGGATGACCGCCGGGCACCCGACCGCGAGAGCCTCCATGACGGACTCGTGCGTGCCCTCGTGCCGGGAGGAGGAGACGATCATCCCTGATTCCGCCAGCAACGCCGGGACATCGGCGCGCGCACCGAGCTGTTCGACCGGGCCCGGGCCGAGCTGCTCGAGTCGTTCGCGCACCAACCGCTGATACGGCGTGTCCCGGGACGCCGAGTCGGGCAGGCGCGGCCCGACCAGCCGCAGCCTGTAAGCCTCGTCGTGCCGGCGCAGGCGCTCGAGGACCTCGAGCGTGAACAGGACGTCCTTGACCTCCCTGACCCAACCCACCTGCACCAGCAGCCGCGGATCGTGGTCCTCACGGGGCGGGGTCTCCAGACCGCGCGCCAGGAGATTGCCCACGTGCTCGGCCTGGATATCGGCGAAGTCGGGAGCGATGACGGTCAGCATGTTCCACACCGGGGGCGAGACGTACAGCATCCGGTCGATCCGGGCGTGATCGTGCAGCAGCGTGAAGGGGGTGAAGGCCTCGAAGCGATGGACCCGGGACATCAGGGCTCGCGGCGCCCGATCCAGCAGGGTAATCCAGGTCAGGACGTGATGGCTCCACTCGACGAGGGCGACGTCGGCCCAGTCGTAGCTCTCGGCCAGGGCAGGCGGCGTCGGCATCCGGCGACCGGAGGTGACCAGGTCGTACCGGCCGCGGATGATCCGATCGCGATCGGGGAACCCACCCCCGGGCAGGTCCTCGACGTCCAGCTCCCGGACCTCGAACCGCCCGGTGGCACGCAGTGCATCGATGAGCGGCCGCACGAACGTCCAGTTCTCCTGCGCGATGACGAGCAGGCGCAGAGGTTCGCCACCGCGGCGGTCCCGCGGGGCCGGTCGCGACGGAGCGCTCGAGAACGGCACCGTCCGGCCGAGCATGAGCGTGCCGGTCGCCGATTCCCGAAGGGGCCGGACGAATTCGGCGGGGTCGGCGGCGAGAGGCGAGCGGCCCGCCTGGTGCAGGGACGGGTCGTAGGAGACACGCAACGCCTTGTCGAACCAGCGCAGGGCGGCGTCGACGCGCCCTCGCTCCAGGCAGCGGTCGGCGAGACCCAGCAACGTCGCGACATCTTGGCGCCATCGGCCGTACCGCGGGTCGGCCGCAAGTCGCTGCTGCGCGGAGAAATAGACGCCCATCCCCCCTGCGCGGCCGGGGAGCCGACGGGCGGCCCCGGTGGCCGCACGGAGGGCACGGGCGCGAAGCGGTGCGAGGTCAGGCACCGTCGGTGTCCCCGTCGAGCCGAACGACCTCCCCCGCGCGCGCCGATTCCAGGACGGCCTCGACGGTGCGCACGGTGTGCAGGCCCTCGCGCATGGTGACGATGTTGGAGGTGTCTCCGCCGATGGCGTCGCGGAAAGCTTCGTGCTCGGTGGCCAGGGGCTCCTTGCGCTGCAGCGAGTAGCGGATGGAGTCGCCCTCGCTGACGCCGCGGAAGGAGGCCATGGACTCCCACAGGTTGGTGGCCTTCTCGCCGTTGGCGTGGAAGGTGAGGTCGGCGTTGATGGTGTCACCGACCAGGGCGCCGTTCTCGCCGGTCACGACGGTGACGCGCTCTTTGAACGGTGTCAGCCAGTTCACCAGGTGATTGGTGATGGTGCCGTCGGCGAGACCGCCGGCGATCGAGACCATGTCCTCGTCGCGGCGCCCGGAGCGGCGGGTGGAGGTGGCCGCGACGTGCGCGTACCGCGACTGCGCGACCCACGCGGTCAGGTCGAGGTCGTGCGTGGCGAGGTCCTTGACCACGCCGACGTCGGCGATGCGCGCCGGGAACGCGCCCTGGCGGCGGGTGACGATCTGGTAGATCTCGCCCAGCTGCCCGTCGGCGATGCGCTTGCGCATCTCCTGCAGCGCGGGGTTGTACCGCTCGATGTAGCCGACCGCGCCGACCAGGCCGGCTTTCTCGTAGGCCGCGGTGATCTCCTCGGCCTCGCCGATGTCGAAGGCGAGCGGCTTCTCGACCAGTGTGTGCACCCCGGCCTCGGCGAGGGTCAGGGCCACATCGCGGTGGAACTGGGTGGGCACGGCGACGACGGCGTAGTCGATCCCGGCGGCGATCAGGGACTGCACGTCGGGCAGGATGTCGTACCCCGGGGCGGCACCGTGCGGGTCGCCGTGGGCATCGGCGACGGCGACGAGATCGACACCGTCCAGGGCCTGGAGGTTGCGCGCATGGTGGCGGCCCATCATGCCCAGGCCGATCAGCCCGGCCCGCAGTCGCTTCGTGCTCGCACTCATGGTCACGCTCCTGCCTTCGCGACCGCGTTCACGGCCTCGACGATCCGGTCCCGGTCCTCGTCGCTGACGCTCGGGTGGACCGGCAGCGACAGCACCTCCCGCGCCAGCATGTCGGTGACCGGCAGGTCCGCGTCCGCAGCGTCCGCTGCGGACGAGGCGAACGTCGCCAGGCGATGCACGGGCGTGGGGTAGTACACCCCGCAGCCGACCTTGTGCTCCTCGCGCAGCGCGGTCGCGAAGGCGTCGCGCTCGGCGGCGGAGGCGCCCTCGAGGCGGATCGTGTACTGGTGGTAGACGTGCGTGGCCTGCTCACGCACGACAGGCGTCGTGACACCCTCGAGGCGGGCGTCGAAATGGGCGGCCAGCTGCTGACGCTGCGCGGTCCACCCGGCGAGCTTGGTCAGCTGCACCCGGCCGATCGCGGCGTGGACGTCGGTCATGCGGTTGTTGTAGCCGACGACCTCGTTGGCGTACTGCCGCTCCATGCCCTGGTTGCGCAGCAGCCGCACCTGGCGGGCGGTCTCCGCATCGGCGCAGGCGACCATGCCGCCCTCGCCGGAGGTCATGTTCTTGGTCGGGTACAGCGAGTACATCGCGCCGTCGCCAAGGGTTCCCACGAGCGATCCGTCCCACGTGGCCCCGTGCGCCTGCGCGGCGTCCTCGAACACCCACAGCCCGTGCTCACGGGCGATCCTGGTGATCTCGTCCATCGGCGCGGGGTGGCCGTAGAGGTGGACCGGCTGGATCCCGACGGTGCGCTCGGTGATCGCGGCCTCGATCGCGGCCGGGTCCACCGTGAAGGTCTCCGGATCGACGTCGACGAACACCGGGACACCCCCGGAGACGGCGACCGTGTTCGCGGTCGCCGCGAAGGTGAACGAGGGCACGATGACCTCGTCGCCGGGCTGCAGGCCGAGGGCGAGCATCCCCAGGTGCTGACCCGAGGTGCCGGAGTTGACGGCCACGACCTCGCGGCCACCGGCCAGCTCGGCGGAGAACTCCTGCTCGAAGGCCGCGACCTCCGGGCCCTGCGCCAGCATCGCGGAGGCCAGCACGCGATCGACCGCGTCGCGCTCCTCCTGCCCGATGATCGGCTTCGCCGGCGGGATCATCGTCGGTTCCGTGTTCATGCGGTGGGTCCGTCCTGTTCGTCGGAGTCGTCGAGCGCGGCCGGGCGCGGGGCCCCGGCCTGAGGGGAGGAGGCGAGCTGGAGCCCGCCGGACTTCTCGTCGTGGATGTACCACTCGCCGGTGGTGGGGCACACCCAGGCGTCGGTGCCGTCGGTGGAGGGGATCAGCTTCTCCCCGGAGCGGCCCACCCAGGCGAGGCGCTTGGCGGGGACGCCGGCGACCAGGGCGTGCGGGGGTACGTCCTTGACGACGGTGGCGCCGGCGGCGACCATCGCCCAGGCGCCGATCGTCACCGGGGCGACGCACACGGCGCGGGCGCCGATGGACGATCCCGTCTCGCAGGTGACCCCGACGGGCTCCCAGTCCGACGTCGACTTCGGCGACAGGTCCGGGTTCACCGCGCGGGGGAAGTGGTCGTTGGTGAACACGGCGGCGGGGCCGACGAAGACGCCGTCGGCGAGGACCGCGGGCTCGTAGACCAGCGCGTAGTTCTGGACCTTGCAGCCGTCGCCCATCCGCACGCCGGAGCCGATGTAGGCGCCGCGACCGATGACGCAGCCGGTGCCGAGCCTCGCGCCCTCGCGCACCTGTGCGAGATGCCAGATGGAGCTGCCGTCGCCGATGGTGGCATCGTCCGAGATGTCGGACCCCGGGGCTGCCCGGTAGGCAGGGGTTTCACTCATGGGCCCGACGATACCGCGAGCGCTCACCGCGGTCGGGGATGACCTGCCGTCCGCGCGGAGCTGTTGCGCATCTCGCGCACACGGGGCAGTTCGATCAGCCAGCGCGGACCCCAGCGGTCGATCACGGCCTGCATCCCGACGGCGGCCAGGAGGGCCATGACCGCCACTGCCGGGACCACCAGCAGCTCCCCGGCCGGTCCGGCGGTCAGCGAGAGCCCGTCGGCGCGGCGCCACGCGACCACCACCAGGTTCAGCACGATCGGATGGACCAGGTAGATCACCAGCGTGCGGCTGCCCACGAAGGACCCGGCGCGAGCCACGGACCCCAGGCGGGCCAGCAGTGGCAGCAGGGCGATGCAGGCCCCGATCCCACTCATCGATGCCACCAGCTCCAGCCCGCGGGACAGGGGCAGCGGCAGTTCTGCGCGCAGCACGATCAGGGCCAGCGGGCAGAACACGGCGGTCAGCCCGAGTCCCAGGACCGGTCGCGGACGCTCCCCGGCTGCCAGGATCGTCGACCGCAGGGCGAATCCGGCCGCGTACCACAGCGCGTTGTCGGTGAGCTGGAAGACGCCGTAGACGAGATCACCCCACATCTCGGCGCGCTCCATCGACTCCTGGATCACCGGTGCGGCCGCGTACAGGACCAGCGTCACTGCGAGCAGAACGCCCTTGTGAGCACGCAGCAGCCGCGAGAGCACGAAGAACACCGGCAGCGCAGCGATGAACCAGTAGGGCGAGCCCACCACGAACAGCCCGGCGATCTCCCCGCGGACGAAGCCGAGCGAGTCCTCGGGCGCGTAGCGCGGCCACCCGGTGGCGGCGAACAGGAGGCTCCACAGCACGTATGGCCAGAGCATGTCGAGCACGCGCGGTCGCAGCACCCGGGGCCACGACCGGTGGAGGGCACCTGCCGCGAGCAGTCCGGCCACCAGGAAGAACAGGGGCATCCGCAGCGGGATCAGGGCGAGATTCGCGCTCGCCCACCAGGCCGCGGCCCGCCCGTCGCCCAGCAGGTCCGCTCCCCCGGAGACGGCCACGTGGTAGAGGACGACAAGGATGATCGAGACCGCCCGCGCCAGGTCCAGCCAGGCGACCCGGCCCTGCGGCGGCGCCGGAGCGTGCTCGCTCACCGAGAGGCCCGCAGCGCCTCGCCCTTGCCCACCGCGATCTCGCGGAGCTCCTCCTGGAAGGCGACCATGCGCTCACGCAGCCGAGCGGCCTCCTCGTCCCCGCCGGCCGCGAGGATCCGCGCCGCCAGCAGACCGGCGTTGCGGGCCCCACCGATGGAGACGGTCGCCACCGGCACACCGGCGGGCATCTGCACGATCGAGAGCAGGGAGTCCATGCCGTCGAGGTGCTTCAGCGCAACGGGCACGCCGATCACGGGCAGCGGGGTGAGGGCGGCGAGCATACCGGGCAGGTGCGCGGCGCCGCCCGCGCCGGCGATCACCACGCGCAGGCCGCGGTCGGCGGCGGACCGGCCCCACGCGACCATGTCCTCGGGCATCCGGTGGGCCGAGACCACGTCGACCTCGGCTGCGATCCCGAACTCGGCGAGCGCCGCCTCGGCGGCCTCCATCACCGGGTGGTCGGAGTCGGATCCCATCACGATGCCCACCCGGGGGCGGGGCTCGGTCGCGGTCATCGGATCTCCTTCTCGGGGCCGTCGATGATGAGCTTCTCGGCGCGGTGGGCACGCTCCAGCAGATCCTCCGCGTCGTCCCCGATCAGCGTGACGTGACCGAGTTTGCGCCCCGGCCGGACGGATTTGCCGTACAGGTGGAGCTTCAGCTGCGGGTCGGCCGCCAGCGCGGCGCAGGCGCCGGGGGCGAGGTCCTCCGCGCCGCCTCCGAGCAGATTGACCATGACGGCCACCGGCGCGACAGGATCGGTCGAGCCCAGCGGCAGATCGGCGACCGCGCGCAGATGCTGCTCGAACTGCCCGGTCACCGCGCCGTCCATGGACCAGTGCCCGGTGTTGTGGGGGCGCATGGCCAGTTCGTTGACGCTCACCTCGCCGTCCTCGGTCTCGAAGAGCTCGACGGCGAGCATGCCGACGACGCCGAGGTCCTCCGCGATGTCCTGAGCGAGGCGCTGGATGCGGCGCTGGGCCGCGACGCCGAGCCCCGGAGCAGGTGCGACCACCTCGTAGCAGACCCCGTCCTTCTGGACCGACTGGACGACGGGATAGGCGACGACCTCTCCCCCGGGACGCCGGGCCACCTGCGCGGAGAGCTCACGGGTGAAGGACACCAGCTCCTCGGCCAGCAGCTCGCCGTGCGCGGCGAGCCAGTCGTCGGCCTGGTCGTCCGCCTCGACGATGCGCACCCCGTGCGCGTCGTACCCGCCGCGCGGGGTCTTGACCACGACCCGGCCGCCGGTCTCGGCGAGCGTCTCGGCGAGATCCTCGCGGGAGCCGATCCGCCACCAGCGCGGGCAGGGATGCCCGAGCGCGGTCAGGCGCTCGCGCATGACGAGCTTGTCCTGGGCGTGGACGAGCGCGGCCGGGCCGGGGCGCACGGCGGCGCCGTCGGCCTCGAGGCGTTCGAGGATCGCGGTCGGCACGTGCTCGTGGTCGAAGGTGATCGCGTCGACCTCCCCCGCGAGGCCCCGCACGGCCTGCTCGTCGTCGTGGCGGCCCAGGCGCACCCGGCCGGCGACGGCGGCGGCGCTCTCCTCGGGGGCCGTGGCCAGCACGGTGGTGGCCAGGCCGAGCTCGATGGCCGGGCCCAGCATCATCCGGGCCAGCTGCCCGCCGCCGACGATGCCGACGGCAGCGGCATGGGGCGATGGCGCACGATGTTCTGAGGGCTGCGGGGTCTCGGACACGGCGGTCAGTGTACGAGGTCAGGCGCGCGACCGCGGGCGGCGCCGGACGACGGACCCCTGCGGCAGCTCCTCGAGCTCGTCGGGGGCGGGGAGGTCCTCGCCCTCGCCGTCGGCGTCGGCGTCGGTGCCCTCCGGGGGCGGCACGTCGTCCTCCCCCGGGGCCGAGATGAGGAACACGCCGAAGGTCGCGGGCCGCTCGGTCAGCAGCTCGAGCCGGCCGCCGTCGTCCTCGACCAGGGTGCGGGCCAGGGCCAGACCCACGCCGGTGCCGGAGGAGCTGCGGCCGGAGACGGAGCGCTCGAAGATCCTCGAGCCGAGCGCCGGGTCGATGCCGCCCCCCTCGTCCATGACCTCGATGACGGTCGAGTGCTCGTTGCGACGCACCTTGACGGTGGTCCGGCCGTCGCCGTGCATCAGGGCGTTCTCGATGAGGGTGGCCAGCACCTGCGTCAGCGGCCCCGGCGAACCCCACACGGCGGCGCTGCGCGGCACCTGGATCCGCAGCTCGCGCTGGGCGCGGCGGTAGGCGGGCGACCACTCCTCGCTCTGCTGGGTGAGCACCGTGCGCAGCTCGACGACGCCGGGGGTGCGGCGCTGGGAGGAGCGCGGGGCGTTGATGAGGTCGTGGACCACCTCGGTGAGACGGTCGATCTGCTCCAGCGAGATGCGGGCCTCGTCGCGCACCCACTCCTCGGAGCTGGTCGCCAGGATCTCGTCGAGCCGCATCGACAGGGCGGTCAGCGGCGTGCGCAGCTGGTGGGAGGCGTCCGAGGCGAGCTGGCTCTCCGCCTCGAGGCGCTCGGTGAGCATCGCGCCGGAGCGGGTGAGCTCCTCGGCGACGTCATCGATCTCGGCGATCCCCGAGGGCGTCCACGGCCCGCGGGCGCGGCCGCTGCCCATCTCCTCCGCGCGCCGGCTGAGCCGGGCCAGGGGCATCGAGATCCGCTGGGCCTGCCACAGCGCGACCGAGACGCCGATGGAGACGGCCGAGAGCCCGGCGACGATGATGAGCACCCACGCGCTCGCCGTGTGGGCGGCCACGTCGGACTCCGGGATGGCCACGGTGATCTCCTGGCCGTCGGTGCCGAAGGTGGAGACCTCCACGGGGTTCTTGCCGGGCGGCTCCCCTGCCTGCAGGGTCTGACCGTCGTGGACGACGGTGATCGCCACGTCGAGGTCGGCCTGCTCGTCGACCCGCCGCTGCAGCATCGCCTCATCGAGAGGACGGCCCTCGGACAGCCTCTCCTCGGTATCCACGCGCACGTCGTCGAGGATCTGGTTCGCCGTGCTCGAGAGGGACTGCTCGTTCAGCTTCAGCCAGGAGTACCCCAGCGGGATACCCAGCAGGAGCACCGAGAGGACCACCGTGATGATGGTTGCCTGCAGCACGCGCTGCCACACGTGTCAGCTCTCCGCGCCGGTCTCGAACCGGAAACCGACACCCCTCACCGTGGTGATCCGGCGCGGGTCCGTGGCGTCGTCACCGAGCTTGCGGCGCAGCCACGAGACGTGCATGTCCAGCGTCTTCGTCGAGCCCCACCATTCGGCGCCCCACACCTCGCGCATCAGGTCGTCACGGGTGACGACGCTCCCGGCCTCGCGCACCAGCACGGTCAGCAGGTCGTACTCCTTGGCCGACAGGCTCAGCTCGTGCCCGTCGGCGTAGGCGCGACGGGCGGAGACCTCGAGGGTCACGCCGTTGACGTCGTAGGCGTCGCCGGATTCCTCCATGGCCTGGGACCGCCGCATGAGGGCCCGGATCCGGGCCTGCAGCTCCCCGAGGCGGAAGGGCTTGGTGACATAGTCGTCGGCCCCGGCGTCCAGGCCCACCACGGCGTCGACCTCGTCGGCCCGTGCGGTCAGGATCAGGATCGGCGATTCGAGTCCGCCCTTGCGCAGTCGCCGGGCCACCTCGAGCCCGTCGACATCGGGCAGGCCGAGATCCAGGATCACGACGTCGATCGGGTCCCCTCCGGCGGCGATGGCGAGCGCGTCCATGCCCCGCGATGCGCGCGCGACGGTGTACCCCTCGCGGTCGAGTGCGCGGGAGAGCGGTTCAGCGATGGCCGAGTCGTCCTCGACGAGTAGCAGTCGTGTCACGCGCTCCATCGTACGTCGCCGCCCTCACAGCGGGCTGGTCATGCCCTGAACCGGGGTGTTGCCTGCTCCGATGCTCAGGTCAGTACCTCAGGTCCAGCGGCGCCGAGCGGTCACGGCGCATCTCCATCACGTGCACCGTGCCGATGCCGTGCAGCTCGACGTCCTCGCCGTCGGCGGTGGCGAATCCGCCCGGCAGCGCCCGCTCGACCGCGGCGGCGGTCTCATCGTCGACCACCACGGTGCCGGGACGGGCCACCGACTCCATGCGCGCGGCCAGGTTGACCTTGGGCCCGAACACGTCGCCGTAGCGGGAGAACATCGACCCCCAGGACAGGCCCACGCGCACCGGCGGCAGGCCCTGGTCGGCGGTGATGATCTCGGCGAGGCTGACGGCGATCTGGGCGCCGTCCTCCGGCGTGTCGGCGAGGAACATGATCTCGTCGCCCACGGTCTTGACCACGCGGCCGCCGCCGACGGAGATGACGTCGCGGCCGACCGCCTCGAAGCGGCCGACGACGTCGGCCAGCTCGGCGCCGGTGAGGTCCTGGGCCAGACGGGTGAACTGGACCAGGTCGGCGAAGCCGACGGCCCGCTGCAGCGGGAACAGCTCGTCGGTGTCGCGGTGGAGGACCTCGGAGCCCGCGCGGGCGGCGTAGGCGGCGAGCTGGCGACGGAAGGCGAACATCACCTGGGACTCGAGGGTCTCGAGCAGCTCGGGGATGGTGTCGAGCATCTGCTGGCGGGCCTCGGCGTCGTCCGTGCCGTCGGCGTGCTTGGCCTCGTCGACCAGCGCCTCGGTGATCCACATGGCCAGCCGGCCCATGTGGAAGCCCAGCCCGCGCGTGATGCTGGCGAAGGCCCGTTCGGAGAGCACGCCGTCCTCGACGATGGCGGCGAGGTCGCCGATCGAGTAGGCGTCCTCCTCGGTGAACACGACGGTGTCCTCGTCGACCGGGGTGAAGCCCAGCGAGCGCCAGTACACGGAGGTGAGGCGCTCGGGGATGTCGTGCTGCTGGGCGAGGTCACGGCGCGAGTACTTGCGCGACCCCTGCAGCAGCACCTTCTCCAGCGCTCCCACGCTGCGGCGCACGGCGGCGAAGCGGCGATTGAGGTCCAGGATCTCCTGGTCCCCCAGCGGGGTCGCGTCGAGATCGGGAGAGTCCTCCGGCGAGAGCGACGGCTCGCCGGGCGGACGGGTCCCGTCCGAGGGCGCAGAGCGCTCCGCGCCGTCGCGCTCCAGGTCTTCCATTCCGCCCGTCACCTGCCGTGCTCCTCCTTCTCGACGCCGTCGCCGGCGTCCGTCGCGGGCCGTTCCGGCCCGCCCGGCCTCAGATGTCTCACGTCGCCGACATCCACGGTGGCCTCGCCGCCGGCCTCGAGGTCCACGACCAGCCTGCCGCCGGCCTCGATCGTCCGCGCGATGCCGTGCAGGGCGCCGGCGACGTCTCCCACGGGCTCGACCCGCACCCTACGCCCGATTGTGAGGCACGTCATAGTGTACCGCCGACGAGTACCCGCACCATCCCCGTCTCCCCCGCTGGACTCGAGCGCGTCGAGCTCGCTGGCGAGGGCGGTGACCAGGTTGCCCGCGATCGCCTCACGGAGCGAGCCGGCATCGGCAGCACCCGTCCGGTCGTCCGCTCCGGGCCGGATCCCGTCCGCGCCGAGCAGCCAGGCGGCACCGGGCACGAGGGAGCCGTCGGCCGCACGCACCGGCCCGCGCAGATTCAGGCCGATGCCGATCAGCACGTCACGGGCTCCGTGTCCCTCGACGAGGATGCCCCCGAGCTTGCGGCCGTCGGCGGTGTGGATGTCGTTGGGCCACTTCAGTCCCAGCGCGGGCCCGTCGGTCCCGACGGCGGCGGCCAGGGCGTCGATCGCCGCCAGCCCCGCTGCCAGCGGGATCCACCCGCGACCGTCCGGCCCGAGGGCGGAGCGGTGGGCGTAGGTCAACGACAGGCTGGCTCCGTCGGGGCTGGCGAAGGCCCGCCCGAGCCGCCCCCGGCCGGCCGTCTGCTCGCGCGCGCTGACCGCGAAGGGAGCCTGCTCGCCGGCCTCCAGGCGGCGCCGGGCCTCATCCTGCGTGGACGTGAGGATTCCCATCGAATGGATCGCCGCGCCGGCCTGCTCGCCGTCGCTCCGACCCCGTGCCGTGCCTCGTCCCATGCCCCGTCCCGTCACTGCTGCCTCACCGGTGTCCGTGCCCGTCCTCGCCGCGGACCAGCCGTTCCCGGCCAGCGGTAGCGTAGTATCCCCGTGTTCATCACCGAAGGATTCATGGCGGCCGCGCAGGCCGCAGCAGGAGGCCCCGTGACCGACGCCCCGCGGCCGCTCACCACCGCCCAGCGACTCGAGGACCTGCGCGAGCGTGACGCCGCCACGGTCTCCGCGGCCGACGAGGTGGCGGTCCAGAAGCAGCACGCGCGAGGGAAGAAGACCGCCCGCGAGCGCATCACGGATCTGCTGGACGACGGCTCGTTCGTCGAGACCGACCGTTTCGTGCGGCACCAGGCCCGCAACTTCGGGATCGAGGCGAAGCGCCCCGACGGAGACGGCATCGTCACCGGGTACGGCACGATCGACGGCCGCCAGGTGTGCGTGTACTCCCAGGACTTCACCGTCTTCGGCGGCTCCCTCGGCGAGGCCCACGGCCGCAAGATCCAGAAGGTCCAGGACCTCGCACTGCGCACCGGGGTGCCGATCATCGGCATCCTCGACGGCGGCGGCGCCCGGATCCAGGAGGGCGTCGCCTCGCTGGCGATGTTCGCCGGCATCTTCCGCCGCAACACCCGCGCCTCGGGCGTGATCCCGCAGATCTCGCTGATCATGGGGCCGGCCGCGGGCGGTGCCGTCTACTCCCCCGCGCTGACGGACATCGTGGTGATGGTCGAGAAGACCTCGCACATGTTCATCACCGGCCCCGACGTGATCCGCACGGTCACCGGGGAGGACGTCGGCTTCGAGGAGCTCGGCGGTGCGCGCACCCACTCCTCCCGCTCCGGTGTGGCCCACTACATGGCGCCCGACGAGGGCGAGGCGATCGAGTACGTCAAGGACCTGCTGAGCTATCTGCCGGCGAACACGCTGAGCCCGGCGCCCTCGTTCCCGGTGCGCTTCGACGAGGCCCTCACGCCGCAGGACACCGCGCTGGACACGCTGATCCCCGACTCCCCGAACCAGCCCTACGACATGCTCGAGGTGCTGCGCGCGGTGCTCGACGACGAGGAGTTCCTCGAGGTCCAGCCGCTGTTCGCCCGCAACATCCTGGTCGGCTTCGGACGGGTCGAGGGCTACAGCGTCGGCATCATCGCCAATCAGCCCTCGCATCTCGCGGGCACGCTGGACATCGACGCCTCGGAGAAGGCGGCGCGCTTCGTGCGCCTGTGCGACTCCTACAACATCCCGGTGCTGACGTTCGTGGACGTGCCCGGCTTCCTGCCCGGCACCGATCAGGAGTTCGGCGGCATCATCCGCCGCGGCGCCAAGCTGCTGTACGCCTACGCCGAGGCCACCGTGCCGCTGGTCACCGTGATCACCCGCAAGGCCTACGGCGGTGCCTACATCGTGATGGGCTCCAAGGAGCTCGGCGCGGACCTCAACCTCGCCTGGCCGACGGCGCAGATCGCGGTGATGGGCTCGCAGGGCGCGGTGAACATCCTCCACCGCCAGGAGCTGCGCTCGGTCCAGGAGGCCGGTGGCGATGTCGAGGCCACGCGCACGCGGCTGGAGACCGAGTACGAGGAGAAGTTCGCCACGCCGTACACCGCCGCCGAGCGCGGCTGGATCGACGGCGTGATCCAGCCCTCGCAGACCCGCGTCGAGATCGCCCATGCGCTGCGGGCGCTGCGCACCAAGCGCGACTCGCTGCCGACCAAGAAGCACGGGAACATCCCGCTGTGAACCAGGAGACACCGTCCGAGCAGCCGCGCGCCGACGTGCGCCTGGTGCGCGGGCAGCTGGCCAGCGACGAGCTCGCGGCGATCGCCGTGGTCGTCTCCGCCATGAGCGTGACCAGCCGTCTGGAAGCCGAGGAGCGCGACCTGGCCGAGGGCCGCACCGGGGGCCCCAGCGCCTGGAGCGACCCGGTCCACACCCATCCGCGCGCCCACGGTCTGCGCTCGCATCCCTCGCCCACCGCCTGGCAGTTCTCCGACCGCTGAGCCCGGCTCTGGCCGCATAGACTGCGCCGCATGCCTGCCCTCCCCTCCCCCGCGCCCGGCCGTCCCGCGGCGACCCGCACGCCGTCGGCCCTGGACCGGCTCGCCGACGGGTACGTCGACTCCGTCGCCCGGCTGGATCCGTATCTCGCCACCGAGCTCGGGATCGCCGGTCACGACAGCGAGGTCACCGACTTCTCCCCGGCAGCGGTCGCCGAACGCACCGACGCCGCCCGTGCCCTGCTGGCGTCCATCGGCGAGGTGCCGGATCAGGACGAGACCGACTCCGTCACGCGGGCCGCTCTGACGGAGCGGCTGGGACTGGAGATCGAGCGCTCCGAGCTCCGGCTGGACGTCGCCGGGGTGAACAACCTCGCCTCGCCCCTGCAGTCCCGCGATGTGCTGGACCAGATGCCGGCGGAGACCGCCGAGGACTGGGAGGTCATCGCCGAGCGCATGGCGGCGATGCCGGGCTCGCTGGCCACCTGGGCCGAGTCGCTGCGCGAGGCCGCGGACCACGGCGTGATCTCCGCCCGGCGGCAGCTCGTCCTGGGCGCCGAGCAGGCCCGCGTCTACGCCGCGGAGAACGGCTTCTTCGAGACGTTCGCCGCCTCGGCCGTGGGCGACGGGACCCAGCGGGAGCGGGTCGCCCGCGCTTCCCGCGCCGCCGCCGAGGGCTATCTCGAGCTCGCGGACTTCCTGGACTCGCTCGCCGAGCGGGCACCGGCCGCGGACGCCATCGGCCGGGACGCCTATCGCCTGGCCTCCCGCACCTTCCTGGGCACGGAGGTGGATCTGGACGAGACCTACGCCTGGGGCATCGACGAGCTGCGCGCGATCGTCGCCGAGCAGGAGGAGGTCGCCGCCCGGGTCAACGAGCGCCACGGCACCGGTGGCGGGCGTTCCGTCGCGGCCGCCAAGGACGCCCTGCGTTCCGATCCCGCGCGGGTGCTGCACGGCACCGAGGAGCTGCGGGCCTGGATGCAGCAGCTCAGCGACCGCGCGATCGCGGACCTGGCCGGCACCCATTTCGACATCCCCCAGCCGCTGCACCGTCTCGAGTGCCGCATCGCGCAGACCGGTTCCGGCGGCATCTACTACACCGGCCCCAGCGAGGACCTCACCCGGCCCGGCCGCATGTGGTGGGGGGGGGGGGGGGGGGCGGCGCCGGGGCCCACCCCCCCGGCTCTCTCCCCCCCAGCACCCCCCCCGCGGTCGCGCCGCCAGGAGTCATCTTCGGCAGGTAGTACAGGACCCGGAAGAAGCCCTGCCCGCG
>NZ_JBZXYT010000041.1:0-26196 GCF_059391765.1 Brachybacterium sp. SYSU DS0246
CCGTCCTCACCTTCCGCAGAAACACCATCCCATTAGTGTGTCACCCCGGCCAACCGCGAGCCCCTCACCAGCACGAACACCAGCTGAACCACCAGATCCTCGCTCAAGAGGTCCAACTCAGGCCTGAGCCCACCGACCCGCTCTGCGTCTCTATGGCACCGCGGAACGGCTCAACCTGGTCGAGTAGGCCGCCGGGCCGCGACAGGCGCGTTGAACAAGCAATATGGCCCGCCCGCCTGACACCGCACCACCACACTGAATGGAGAACATCATGCTGAAGATGCTGAGCGACCTCGGGTTGAGGTCGGATCATATGTACACCGCTGGTTTTGCGTCGATCGGCCTGACGGTCGCCCAGTGGACAATGTCCGCCATGAAGTCCAGTGACTCGCGCGCTCAGGCCGACCGCTGGGGGCTATTCGTCGGTCAATGGGCGCCAACATTCTTCGTGCTGGGCGTCGCTATGAAGCTCGAGGAGCAGCGCTCACTGCCCGCCCTCGGGAAGAAGGGCTAGCAGCTACCGCGCGTCGTAGCAGTGGAAGGTGGGGGCGAAACGAATTGCCCCCACCTTCCGCTCGTCCGCAGCAGTCTAAGACTTCGCCGCAAGGCAGTCCGATGTGGCAGTCCGCCGCACCCCTTTGGTGCCCGGGAGTCGCTATGTCTCGATAACAACGGATTTATCCTCTGATCCCAACCCGTTCAGGCACCGGCGCAGAGCCCAGCGCGTCGGCATTCAAACCCGTTCACCAGCGAGTAATTTGCAATCGGCCCCGGCTCACTGAGGCAACGTCGTGTCGAGCTTGGAGTGCACCGATCGGGCATCGGGCCCTCGACCGTGAGCTGATACTGGATCACCAGCCCGTGCACGATCCGCACGGCGGCCTGATGCGCGGAGAAGACAGCGAGGTCGCTCATGGGGGCCAGCATGCAGCGAGTGTCAGACAACCATGAATGCCCATCGCGGTCGTACCCCAGGGGGCGCAGTGCCCATTCCGTGCCCACCACACCTGTACAGGCCCGACTGAAGTCCGAACGTGGGAGGTCAGGGCTGAAAGGATGCGTGCGCGAGAAGGGACTCGAACCCTCACGCCCTCAGGCACTGGAACCTAAATCCAGCGCGTCTACCAGTTCCGCCACTCGCGCGCCCGCCCAGCTTATCGGCCACCGGGGGATGCTCCGGTAGGCTCGGGGAGCTGGTGGCGCGATGCACTCGGCCCGTCCCCAGACGGTGCGGCCGCTCGCCCCTCGTCATCTCGAATCCTCACCACGAATCATCACAGGAGTTGCTCATGAGCGCCCTCGCAGGCAAGACCGCCGTCGTCACCGGATCCTCCCGCGGAGTCGGCGCCGCCACCGCGAAGCTGCTCGCCGAGCAGGGCGCCAACGTGGTCATCAACTACCGCCAGAAGGCGCCCCGCGCCAACAAGGTCGTCGGCGAGATCGAGCAGGCCGGCGGCTCGGCCATCGCCGTCGGCGCCGACCTCACCGAGGCCGAGGGCGTGCGCGCCCTCATGCAGGCCGCGGTCGACACCTACGGCAGCCTGGACCTGCTGGTCCTGAACGCCTCCGGCGGCATGGAGGCCGACCTCGGCGAGGATTACGCGATGCGCCTGAACCGCGACGCCCAGAACGACGCCCTCAGCGCCGGCCTCGAGCACCTCTCGACCGGCGGCCGGGTGGTCTTCGTGACCAGCCACCAGGCGCACTTCATCGACGACGTCGAGACCATGCCGGAGTACGAGCAGGTCGCGCGTTCCAAGCGCGCCGGCGAGACCGCGTTGACCGCACGGATCGACGAGATGTCCGCCCGGGGCGTCTCCTTCGTCGTCGTCTCCGGCGACATGATCGAGGGCACCGTCACCGCGACCCTGCTGAACCGTGCCCGCCCGGGCGCCCTGGAGCAGCGCCGCGAGGCCGCCGGCAAACTGTACTCCGTCGAGGAGTTCGGCGCCGAGGTCGCGCGCATGGCCACGGCGGACGTTCCGACGGGGCACATCGAGCTCGTCGGCGGGGCCGAGGACTTCCTCGCCCGCACCCGCGGCTGACCAGTCGCGCGGCGGAGGATTCCGAGCGGCACGCCTGCTCGCGATACGATCGGCGCAATCAAGCCCTGACGACCCCCGGAGGCAGTGGTGGCCAAGAAGAAGAGCCTGGACGACATGCGCGACGAGGCCTATCGCCGGCAGGACAACCTCGCGTCGGACATCGATGAGCTGGTCGACCGTGTGAACCCCAAGAACGCGGTCACCCGCTGGAAGAACGAGCTCGTCGGTTCGATGAAGGGTTTTTCCGCCGCCGGTGACGAGAAGACCCCCGTGACGCTCCCGGTAGCGATCGCGGGCGGCGTCATCGGCGTGGTCCTCATCGGTGCAGGCGTCACGGCGGCGATCGTCCTGTCCGGCGGCGACGGGAAGGCGCCCGAGGCGGCGCAGAAGAAGCTCGACAGGGCGGCGCGGCAGGCCGGGACGACCCGGCAGAAGGCCGGCACAGCGGCCACGAAGAAGACAGCGGCGGCCAGGCGTGACGTCGCCGGTGCCAAGAAGGCCGTGACGACGAAGGCCGCTCGCGCGACGGGGAAGGCCAAGGCGACGACGGCCGCCACGGTCGCACCCGTCAGGACGAAGGCAGACCGCGCTGCGCGGAAGACGCGTGCCGCGGCGAAGCACGGCGCGAAGCAGGCCCGAAGAGCGCGTCGCTGAACCGGCCCGGCCACCGGGCCCGACCCGCTGATATCCGGCACTCGGCGCCGGCCGCCCCGCGCGGCCGGCGCCGATGAGTCTCTGCAGCCTCGACGGCGGCCTCTACAGCGCACCGTCGACGTACAGCCAGCTGCCGTCCTCCCGGACGAAACGGGAGACCTCGTGCTGCTCCTGGCGGCCCTGTGGCGTGCGCGCGATGGCGGTGAACTCCACGGTCCCCTCGCGGTCGAACGGGCCGCCCCCGGTCGTCTCACCGAGCTCCAGCCGCAGCCATCGCACGTCGGCCGCGACGGATTCCGCGAGGTCGCCGCGGTCGGGGCGCCGGGTGGGATGCCAGGTACGCAGCAGATGGTCCACGTCCCGTATCGCGAAGGCCGTGTACCGCGAGCGCATCAGCGCCACCGCCGTGGCTGCTCGCCGCCTCCCGCTCAGCACGGGCCCGCAGCACGCACCGAAGGCGTCACCGGTGCCGCACGGGCAGCGCGAATCGTCGGCCGGGGGAGTGGGCGGAGCGTTCATCCCTCGAGTATCGCCGAGACCGCCATGCGCCGATCCCAGCGAGTGCCGGTGGCAGTGCGTGCCTGTGTCCGGTGTGACCCGACCGAGCTGCACCGGTGCCCGCAGATCGCAGGATCGCGGATGGCAGGATCGGAGCATGCCCGAACGTCACTCCGCACCAGGCGAGCACCACCACGTCGACCTCCCCTCCGGGTACCGCCTCCTGGACGAGCCACCCACAAGCGATGAGTACGTGCGCCTGCGGCAGGTCGCCGGGCTGAGCCCACGCACCCATGCACAGGCCGCCGGTGCGCTGAGGGCCAGCTGGGCCTGGACCACCGTGCGCACCGACGACGACGCCCTCGCCGCGATGGGCAGGGTGCTGGGCGATGGCACCTGGTACTTCCACCTCGCCGACATCGCCACGGACCCCGACCATCAGCGTCAGGGCCTCGGCCGCGCCGTGATGGAGGAGCTCATCGCCCGGATCGATGCCGCCGCGCCGCCGAATCCGTACATCACCCTGCTCGCCGATCCGCCCGGACAGAAGCTCTACCGCTCCCTGGGCTTCGTGGACTCCGCGCCGAGCCTGGGGACGCGCCTGCCGCGCTGATCCCGGTGCCGTGCCGGCCGCGCGGAGCATCCCGACCGGTACGACCGCTCGCTGCTTCCGCCTAGGCTCGGATCATGCACAGCTTCCATGTCGACGAGAACGACCAGCGCTCCCCGCTGGAGAAGATGAGGGCCGGGGACTGGTACCTCGCCGATGATCCTGCGATCCAGATGGCCTACCGCCGGGCACTGGCCCTCTCGGCGCGCTTCAACCGCGACTACGCCGAGGACCCCGACACAGCCCAGGAGATCCTCGGTGATCTTCTCGGCACGTTCGGCAGGGGCGCGCATGTGCGAGCTCCGCTGTACCTCGACTACGGGAGCAACCTGCATATCGGTGCGGGCACCTTCGTCAACTACCACCTGACGGCACTGGACGTGGTCGAGATACGCATCGGTGACAACTGTCAGCTCGGGCCCAACGTCCAACTGCTCACTCCCGTCCACCCGCTCGAACCCGAGCCGCGTCGCCAGGGATGGGAGGCGGCCGAGCCGATCACCGTCGGTGACAACGTCTGGATCGGCGGAGGCGCGACCATCCTGCCGGGAGTCAGCATCGGCGCGGACTCCGTGATCGGGGCGGGAGCGGTCGTCACCAGGGACGTCCCTGCCCGCAGCGTCGCCGTCGGCAGCCCGGCGCGGGTCGTGCGGACGCTCTGACCGGCTCCGGCCACGACGGCGGAGGCGTCCGATACCGAGGCTCTGATCGGGCCGCGTCAGCGGCGGGACCAGCCCGGGGTCGAGGGGCCGATCGTCGGCCACCATCCGGTCTCCGACATGAAGCGCACCGAGGAGACGCGCAGCGAACGCCGCTGCGTGTCCAGCCGGGTGCCGACGATCGCCTGGGTGATCTCCGGGTAGAACTTCGCGGGCTGATCGACACCGGCCTCCATGGCCAGGTCCTTCGCCCAGCGCCGACGAGGGATCGGTTCCCCGCCGACGTTGTAGAAGCCGCTGTCCGCGCGCAGGGCCGCCACGAAGGCGCGGCCGGCGTCGGTGTGGTGTAGCAGCGTCACGTATCCATCGGGCCGGCCCAGCAGGATCGGGTCCCCCGAGCGGGTGGCCTTCAGCGCGTAGGTGGTGTGCGGGTCACGGCCGAACAGCTGGCCCAGGCGCAGCACCACGCTGCTGCGACCGGAGGTCGTGAAGTCCACCGCGGCCCGCATCTCCTTCACCCGCGGGCGGAACGCCTGGTTGTGGACGCTGAGCGGCTGATCCTCGGTGATCCAGTCCGACCCGTTGTCGGGGTACAGGAAGATCGTGGACTCCTGGATCAACTTGCGCACACCGGCCTCGGCGGCCGCCTTGGCGATCGCGACGGACGCCTCGAGGTGGAGCTTGTCGTCTTCCCGCCAGGCCAGGGGGCGCAGCCCGGCCATGCCGACGGGCACGTGGGCGAGGGTGTTGATGACGACGTCGTGACCGCGGAAGGCACGGGCGAGGTCGGAGGCGTCGAACACGTCGGCGACGACGGCCGCGCCGCCTCGTCCCTCGACGATCGGTACGCCGGAATCGCGGCGGGTGATCCCGGTGACCTCGTGTCCGGCGGCGACCAGAGCCTCCACCGCCTCCTGCCCGAGCACACCCGTGGCACCGGTGACCGCGATCCTCACTCCGACCTCCTCCGCCGAGCGTCCACCGGACCCTCGCGCGCCGACATTCCTGGGATGGTCGAGTCTAGGCGATTCCTGGATGCCCGGCCGCTCCGTCGGTCCGAGGCGGAACCAGCAGGTGACCTGTTCGCTCGCTCACAGAGCGCCCGCCCACCTTGGACGTGAGGGGATGAGCGGGTAAAGTCTTCATCTGTTCGCGCCATTAGCTCAGTTGGTTAGAGCAGCTGACTCTTAATCAGCGGGTCCGGGGTTCGAGTCCCTGATGGCGCACCTGGAGAAGAAGCCCCACCGGTCATTCGGTGGGGCCTCTTCGCGTCTCTACCGGTCGACCTGGCCCGAGGGCGGTGCCGATCGATCCGCGCCCCGTGCGTCCGATGATGGGCCTGGGCCCGAACGACCGCCGGGTCGGGAAGGTGTTCTTCACGCCACACGGGCGTTAGCGTCGGCCACGAGAGTCCGGCCCCGTCAGCGGGGCCCGGTCGTGCCCGCACACCACCCGACGGAGGGACACCGTGACCGAGACGCAGAGTTCGCAGCAGGACGTCGTCGACGTTCTCACCGCCGACCATCACGCCATGCTGGACCTGCTGCGGCAGATCCAGGGAAACCCCGACCCGCAGGAGCGCCGGGACACCGCCGACACCGTGATCGCCGAGGTCATGCGTCACTCGGTGGCGGAGGAGATGATCGTCTACCCCGCGGTGCAGAAGCACGTCCCCGGCGGCGACGAAGAGGTCGAGCACGACAAGCAGGAGCACGACGAGCTCGTCGACGTGATGAAGCAGCTCGAGGACGTCGACGCCTCCGGCGCCGAGTTCCTCGACCTCATCAAGACCTTCGAGGACAAGCTCGACCACCACGTCCACGACGAGGAGGACGAGCAGTTCCCCAAGCTGCGGGAGAACATCCCCCAGGGCGAGCTCGTGGAGATGGCGGAGAAGGTCGAGAAGGCGAAGCAGGCCGCTCCGACCCGGCCGCACCCGAACGCACCGCACTCGGAGCTGTTCCACAAGTCCGTCGGCCCGGGTGTCGGCATGGTCGATCGCCTGCGCGACAAGCTCACCGGCCGCAACACCGACTGACGAACCCACGGCGCCCGCCTCCGACGCGACCTGACCGGGGCGCGTCGGAGGCGGGCGTGCGCCTGGCGAGCACTCGCTGGGGTATGGGCGCGCGGTCCGCGGATCCAGTTCATGGATCTACCTCCCGGTCCGTCCCGCCGCTGAGGGACGCAGCAGAGACCGCTGTGTGCCTACAGTGTCCCGGTGCAGGGCCGGTCGGGGCGTGACCGGCCGCATCGGAGGAGATTTCATGTTGAGCACACGGATCACAAGGGCACTGGTCCTCATCGGGATGCTGGTCATCGCCGCGACCGGATGCCAGGGCCACTTCCCCGCAGACGCGCAGGGAACGCTCGACCGCGCCACCGGCGGTGAGCTGCGCGTCGGTATCAGCGAGAACCCGCCGTTCACCGAGGTCGGTCCCGAGGGTGAGGTCAGCGGCTCCGAGGTGGAGCTGGTGAGCGAGTACGCCGAGTCCATCGACGCCGAGATCACCTGGGTGCCGGCGGGGGAGAACACCCTTGCCGAGAAGATGAAGGCCGGCCAGCTCGACCTCGTCGTCGGCGGTCTGTCCTCGAAGGCACCCTGGTCCTCGAAGATCGCCCTGACCCGGCCCTATACGACCACCGAGGGTCCCGAGGGCAAGACGGTGAAGATCGTGATGGGTGTACAGCCCGGTGAGAATGCCCTGATGGTCGATCTCGAGCGGTTCCTCGCGAAGGAGGCTGGTGAGCTGTGAGCGAGCATGATGGTGAAGGCGGCGAGGAGGACACCGGTTCGGGCCGCGATGCGATGGGCCAGGAGCAGCGCAAGGTGCTGCAGCGCGCCATCCGCCTCGAATGGATCACGCTGGCGTGGATGTCGGCCACCGTCGCCCTGGTGGCCCTCGTGGCAGGCCAGTCCCAGGCGATGCGGGCGGCCTGGGCCGAGGACATGCTCTCTCTGCTGCCCCCGATCGCCTTCCTGATCGCCATCCGCCGTATCCGCAAGCAGCCCGATCGCCTGCACCCCTACGGATTCCACCGCTCCATCGGGGTCGCCCATATGGTTGCCGCGCTCGCACTGCTGGTGATGGGCGCGTACCTGTCCATCGACTCGGTCAAGACGCTGGTCACGGTCGAGCGACCCCCGATGGGGCTGACCGTGATCGCCGGTCACGGCATCTGGTCGGGATGGCTGATGGTGGCCGTCATGGCCGTCACCAGCATCGGACCGGTGGTGCTGGGCCGGATGAAGCTGAAGCTGTCCGAGCCGCTGCACGACAAGGTGCTGTTCGCCGACGCCGACATGAACAAGGCGGACTGGACCACCGCTGTCGCGACCATCGGCGGTGTGCTGGGCGTGGGCCTGGGCCTGTGGTGGGCGGACTCGGTGGGCGCACTGATCGTCTCCGTCTCGATCCTCCGCGACGGCCTGAAGAACCTCCGCTCCTCGATCGGCGGTCTCACCGACACCGAGGCTCGCACCTATGACGACTCCGAGCCGCACCCGCTGACCCTGGAGATCGAGCAGCATGCCGAAGCGGCGCCATGGGTGCGCGAGGCGCGCGCTCGGGTGCGCGACGAGGGCCACGTCTTCCACGCCGAGGTGTTCGTCGTTCCCCATGAGCAGCATGGGGGAGGGGCCGGGAACTGCGCGGAGCTTCGCGATCGGATCCGTGACCTGGACTGGAAGGTCCACGACGTGGTGGTCGCGCCGGTGCCGGAGCTGCCGCCGACCCAGACCTTTCGGTCGACCCTGCGGACGTGAACGCCCCAGGCCTCTACCGTGGAGATCTCCGCACGGATGACATCGAGGCGAGGACACGATCATGAGAGCAGTGACCTGGCAGGGTACCGAGCACGTGAGCGTGGAGGATGTTCCCGACCCCACGATCCAGCAGCCCACCGACGCGGTGATCAGGGTGACCTCCACCGCGATCTGCGGCTCCGATCTCCATCTGTACGACGTGCTCGTCCCGTTCATGAGCCCCGGGGACGTCATCGGCCACGAGCCGATGGGGATCGTCGAGGAGGTCGGCCAGGACGTCACCCACGTCCGGCCCGGTGATCGCGTCGTGGTCCCCTTCAACATCGCCTGCGGCCACTGCGGCATGTGCTCGAGCGGGCTGCAGTCCCAGTGCGAGACCACCCAGGTCACGGAGTACGGCTCCGGGGCGGCCCTGTTCGGCTACTCGAAGCTGTACGGACAGGTCCCCGGCGGCCAGGCCGAATACCTCCGCGTTCCGCACGCCGACTACGGGCTGGTCAAGGTCGGTGCGGAGCTGCCCGACGAGAACTACCTCTTCCTCAGCGACATCCTTCCCACGGCCTGGCAGGGCGTGAAGTACGCCGACGTGCCCGACGGCGGGACCCTGGCCGTGATGGGGCTGGGTCCCGTCGGCCAGCTGGGCGCGCGGATCGGGCGCCATCTCGGTGCCCGTGTGATCGGCGTCGATCCCGTTCCTGAGCGGCGCGCCATGGCCGAGCGTCACGGCATCGAGGTGTTCGACCTCGGCGAGGACACCGTCGACGAGATCCGGGAGCAGACCGGTGGCCGCGGACCCGACGCCGTGCTGGACGCGGTCGGGATGGAAGCCGAGGGGAGCCCGTTCGCCGGCCTGGCCCACTCGCTCGTCGCGAAGCTGCCCAAGGCGATCTCCGGGCCGATGATGGAGCGCGCCGGCGTCGACCGCCTCGCCGCCCTGCACACCTCGATCGACCTCGTCCGCCGGGGCGGGACCGTGTCGCTGTCCGGCGTCTACGGCGGCACCGCCAGCCCGATGCCGCTGCTGACCATGTTCGACAAACAGGTCCAGATGCGCATGGGCCAGTGCAACGTGCGCTCGTGGACCGATGAGCTGCTGCCGCTGGTCGAGGACCCCGCCGATCCGCTCGGCGTCGGGGACCTGGTGACCCATCGCCTGCCGCTCGAGGAAGCACCCGTCGGCTACGACCTCTTCCAGAAGAAGCACGACGGGTGCATCAAAGTCGTCCTCGACCCCTCCGGCGCCGCACCGTCCAGCTGATTCGCGACCGGCGCCCGGGCCCGAACCGGCGGCCACCTGCGGTCCGGCACGTGGTCCCGCAGCAGCGTCCCGCGACCGCCCGTCGGGCCCTCCCAGACCGGCGGCCACGCACACCGTGGCCGTCACGCACAGATGAACCGCACCGAGGAGAGGATCCATATGGCCTCGAACGACCAGCTCGCACTCGTCAATCCCGTCGACCGCTTCCCCGACGTCTCGCCGCCGAAGCAGGACCAGCCCGAACCCGGTCTCGACGCCGAACTGATCCCCGGCACCGACCGCGGTGAGGACACCTACCGCGGCACCGGCCGTCTCGAGGGCCGCAAGGCACTGATCACCGGCGCCGACTCCGGCATCGGCTCCGCCGTCGCCATCGCCTTCGCCCGCGAGGGCGCGGACGTGGCCATGAACTACCTTCCGGCCGAGCAGAAGGATGCCGAGCACGTCGCCGGCGTCATCGAGCAGACCGGTCGCAAGGCGGTGCTGCTGCCCGGTGATCTCTCCGACGCGGCGTTCTGCGCCCAGCTGGTCGAGGACGCCGTGCGCGAGCTCGGAGGCCTGGACGCCCTGGTCAACAATGCCGGGCGCCAGATCGCCATCGAGAGCCTCGAGGATCTCGAGGACGAGCAGTGGGTCAGCACCTACGAGGTCAACATCCACGCGATGTACCGCATCACCAAGGCTGCTCTGAAGCACCTCCCCGCCGGGGGCACGATCGTCAACAGCACCTCCATCCAGGCGTACCAGCCCTCGGAGACGCTGATCGACTACGCCTCGACCAAGGCCGCGATCAACAACTTCACCAAGGGTCTGGCCCAGCAGCTCGCCCCGCGCGGCATCCGCGTCAACGGTGTGGCGCCCGGGCCGATCTGGACGCCGCTGCAGGTCTCCGCCGGGCAGCCCAAGGAGGCCCTGCCCGAGTTCGGCAAGAGCACGCCGCTGGGCCGCGCCGGTCAGCCCACCGAGCTGGCCCCGGCCTACGTCTTCCTCACCTCCCCGGAGTCCAGCTACGTGCTGGGGGAGACGCTGAACGTCAACGGCGGAATGCCCTCGCCGTGAGGCGCTGCGGATTTGTGGAATGTCGATGAGGCCGCCCGAGAACGGCGCGCCCCGGGGAGTCGGAGAACGCCGGGGCCACCCGATGGCTTTCGCGAACAAGCCGGCACTGACCACTCGGCAAGGCCTGTGACCTCGATTCGCGGGGCGGGGCTTGTCCGTTCCCGGCGGCGGTGTTAAGCCTGTATCAGCCGGGTTTACCGGTGACACGTCGCTGGAGGTGAATCGCCTGGTGCGTCCCTCCGGCCGATCTGAAGGAGGAATGCATGCCTGCTGGACAGACTGGTTTCGACGACGTCACGTTCGACCTGATCTCCGTGCAGTACCACGCACTCAAGGCCGGCCATGATTACGGCCAGTACGTGCGCGATGCGCGAAATGCGGAGCAGGAGGAGATCGCAGCCTTCTTCGAGAAGGTCATGGAACAGGACGCCGAGCGTGCGAAGGAATGCCATCGGTTCCTCCGCGAGCTCGGCGGGACCGACAACACGAGCCCCAACTGAGGGGCAGCCCGAGACTCAGCGGGGAACGCTCATCGGCTTCCGCGATGACGTGACCCCCGGACCGGGCCCGCCCGATCCGTCACCACGAAGGCCCCGCCGGCATCCCGGCGGGGCCTTCGCCGTGCCGGAACCGCGATGCAGAGCGCACGCGCAGCGGCAGCTGGGGCCTCCTGAGCGCTCGCTCAGCGAGACGCCGGGAGCGAGTCCCCGGCCCGACCCGCGAAGCCGCGCAGGCGCAGGCTGTTGATGACCACGAAGGCGCTGGAGAACGCCATCGCCGCCCCCGCCAGCATCGGGTTCAGCAGCCCCAGCGCGGCCAGGGGGATGGCCGCCACGTTGTACGCGAAGGCCCAGAACAGATTGCCCTTGATGACGGCGAGGGTGCGCCGGGAGAGGCGGATGGCGTCGGCCGCGCTGCGCAGATCTCCGCGCACCAGCGTGAGGTCGGCCGCCTCGATCGCGACGTCGGTGCCGGTGCCCATCGCCAGGCCCAGGTCGGCCTGGGTGAGCGCGGCGGCGTCGTTGACACCGTCCCCGACCATCGCCACGACCTTGCCGTTCTCCTGGAGGCGGGAGACGACGTCGATCTTGTCCTGAGGCAGCACCTCGGCGATGACCTCGTCGATACCGACCTCCGAGGCGATCTGCTGCGCGGCGGCGCGGTTGTCCCCGGTCAGCAGGATCGGCGACAGGCCCAGCGCGCGGAGCGCGCGGACCGCCTCTGCACTGGTGGGCTTGACGGTGTCGGCGACGACGAGGACTCCCCGCGCCTGGCCCTCCCAGCCGACGATGACGGCGGTGCGGCCCTGACGCTCGGCGTCGGCCTTCGCGGTGGTGAGGGCAGGATCCAGGAGCCCGGCATCCAGCCCGTGCGAGCTCTCGCCCGGGACCGGCTCGGCGAACAGGCCCTCGCGACCGACGAGCACGGTCTTCTCCTCGACGGTGCCGCGCACGCCGCGGCCTTCGAGGTTCTCGAACTCGGCCGGCGTGGGCAGCGTGCCGATCTCCTCGGCGGCGCCGCGCGCGATCGCCCGGGCGATGGGATGCTCGGAGGCGTCCTCGACGGCGCCCGCCAGGCGCAGCAGCTCCGCGCGGTCCACGCCGGCGGCGGGGACGACGTCGAGGAGCGTCATGGTGCCCGTGGTGACGGTGCCGGTCTTGTCCAGCACCACAGTGTCGACCCGGCGCGTGGACTCGAGGATCTCAGGGCCCTTGATGAGGATGCCCAGCTGGGCGCCGCGGCCGGTCCCCACCAGCAGCGCGGTCGGGGTGGCCAGGCCCAGCGCGCACGGGCAGGCGATGATCAGGACCGCCACGGCGGCGGTGAAGGCGGCCTCGACGGGGAACCCCGCGACGAGCCAGCCGATCAGCACAAGGACGGCGAGCGTGATGACGACGGGGACGAAGATCGCCGAGACCCTGTCCGCCAGTCGCTGGACCTCGGCCTTCCCGGACTGCGCCTCCTCGACCATCGCGGCCATCCGCGCCAGTTGCGTGTCGGAGCCGACCCGCGAGGCCCGCACCAGCAGACGGCCGCCGGCGTTGACGGTGGCTCCGGTGACGTCGTCACCCTCGCCCACCTCGACGGGGACCGCTTCGCCGGTCAGCATCGAGACGTCGACCGCGGAGCGCCCGGAGGCCACCGTGCCGTCGGTCGCGATCTTCTCGCCGGGACGGACCACGAACTCATCGCCCACGGCCAGCTCGGAGACCGGGATGCGGCTCTCCTCGCCGCCTCGCAGCACGGCCACGTCCTTGGCGCCCATGTCCAGCAGGGCCCGCAGTGCGGCACCGGCCTGTCGTTTGGACCGCTTCTCGAGGTAACGGCCCAGGAGGATGAACATCGTGACCCCGGCGGCCACCTCGAGGTAGATGTTCGCCGCCCCGTCGGACGGCGCGATGCTCAGCTCGAAGCTGTGCCTCATGCCGGGCATGCCTGCCGAGCCCAGGAACAACGCATACAGCGACCACAGGAACGCCGCGGCGGTGCCGACCGAGATCAGCGTGTCCATGGTCGCCGCGCCGTGGCGGAGGTTGACCCAGGCGGCACGGTGGAACGGCCAGCCGGCCCAGACGATGACGGGGGCGGCCAGGGCGAGCGAGGCCCACTGCCAGTAGGTGAACTGCAGCGCCGGGATCATCGCCAGGAGGATGACCGGCACCGAGAGCACCACCGATCCGATCAGCCGCTGCCGCAGCGAAGCGAGTTCCGGATCCTGCTGCTTCTCGCCGTGCGAGTCCTCGTCGGCGGCCGCGGGCTGCGGAAGCGTCGCGGTGTACCCGGTCCGCTCCACTTCGGCCACCAGATCCTCGGGGGAGCAGCCCTCGGGCATCGTGACCCGCGCCTTCTCGGTCGCGTAGTTGACCGAGGCGGTCACACCACCGAGCTTGTTGAGCTTGCGCTCGATCCGGTTGGCGCACGAGGCGCACGTCATCCCGCCGATCTCGAGCTCGATATCGGTGCCGAGGGGCAGCTGGGACGGTGACGTGGGCATGGGGTCCTCTCTCGGGAGGCGGGTTCGAATACGGGAGGTGTGGTCGACTCAGGCGTCCGGTCGTGCCGGGTGACCGGTCGGTTCGCCAGGCTTCGGCTCTCAGGCCCGGGTCGCGGAGTAGCCGGCTTCCTCGACCGCAGCGAGGACGTCGCCGTCCTCGACGGGCTGGTCCGAGGTGACGACCAGGTCGCCGGTCTCGTGGCTGACCTCGATGTGCTGGACCCCGGGAATCTCGCCGACCTCCTCACGCACCGACATCTCGCAATGTCCGCACGTCATTCCGGTGACCTGGAATCGGCTCGTGGTCGCGCTCATGAGGCTCTCCTTCGTGTTCTCGGGCGCCGACGGGGTCTCCCGCCGGCGGTCGTCTCTCCACGATTTATACCCCTGGGGGGTATAAAAGGTCAAGCGTGAGGAGATTGATCGCGCGGAGCGTGGCGCCAGCTCCCGCCGGGTGTGAGACCTTTCCGGGCCGTTGCCTACGATACCCCTGGGGGGTACGGTGGCGTCGTCGTGGCCGGCGGTCCGACGCCGTGACGCCGTCCGACGCCGTCGCGCCGCCCAGCACGACCCCACCGCCCTGCAGGTCCGCGTCGATCAGGAAGGACATGACGATGAGCAGCGTCCCGACTCCCGATGGCGATGCCCGGGCAGATCTGCGCGAGCACGACAGCCACGGGTCCCACGGAGGCAGCGGGACCCATCACGGGTCGGGCGGCCACGACGAGAACAAGAGCCAGGAGAGCCGTGGGGGCCGCGAGCCCCACGGGGATCACCAGGATCACGGGAACCACGGAGGTCACGGGAATGAGGAGGGCCACGGCGGGCACGGCGGCCACGGCGGGCATGAGGACCACGTCGCGATGTTCCGTCGGCTGTTCCTGATCAGCCTGGTCCTCTCCCTCCCGACAGTCCTGCTCAGCCGCACGTTCGCCGACCTCATCGGCTACACCCTGCCGGCCCTCCCGGGCCTGAACGCGGTGCCGCCCGTGCTGGGCACGATCATCTTTCTCTGGGGCGGCAGGCCGTTCCTGACCGGAGCGGTCTCGGAGCTCCGCTCCCGCACCCCCGGGATGATGCTCCTGATCGGCATGGCGATCACCGTCGCCTTCGTCGCCTCGCTCGGGGCCAGCCTCGGCCTGCTCTCCTCCGAATTGGACTTCTGGTGGGAGCTGGCCTTCCTCGTCGTGATCATGCTGCTGGGCCACTGGCTGGAGATGCGCTCCCTCGCCCAGACCTCCTCGGCCCTGGACTCCCTGGCCGCCCTCCTGCCCGACGAGGCGGAGAAGCTGGTCGGAGACGACGACGTGGTCAGGGTCGCCCCCTCGGAGCTCCAGCGCGGCGACCACGTCCGGGTCCGTCCGGGCGGGCGCATACCGGCCGACGGCACCGTCGTGGACGGCGAGGCCGATGTCGACGAATCGATGATCACCGGCGAATCCCAGCCCGTCCACCGCGAGGCCGACGCGACGGTGGTCGCCGGCACCGTCGCGACCGACAGCGCCCTGACGGTGCGCATCGACGCCGTCGGTGACGACACCGCGCTGGCCGGCATCCAGAAACTGGTCGCGGACGCACAGTCCTCGAGCACGCGAGCACAGCTGCTGGCCGACAGGGCTGCCGCCCTGCTGTTCTGGTTCGCGCTCGGCGCCGCGCTCCTCACCGCGATCGTGTGGACGCTCGCCGGCAGCCCGGACCTCGCGCTCACCCGGACGATCACCGTGTTGATCATCGCCTGCCCCCACGCCCTCGGCCTGGCGATCCCCCTGGTCGTCTCGATCGCCACCGAGCGCGCCGCCCGCGCCGGGGTGCTGATCAAGGACCGTGCGGCCCTGGAGCGGATGCGCACGGTCGACACGGTCCTGTTCGACAAGACCGGCACCCTGACCAGGGGTGAACCGGCCCTGGCCGACCTCGAGGCGATCGACGGGGACGACGGCGAGCTCCTCGCACTGGCAGCGGCGGCCGAATCCGAGAGCGAGCATCCGCTGGCGCGCGCGATCATCGCCACCGCCCGGGCGCGGGAGCTCGAGGTGCCCCGCGCCGAGGATTTCCGCGCCTCCACCGGGGTCGGCGTCACCGCCGACATCCGCGGACGAGCGGTGGCCGTCGGCGGCCCGAAGCTGCTCGAGGAGAACCGGCTCGAACCGATGCCACAGGCCGACCAGTGGTCGGATCGCGGCGACACCGTGCTGCACGTGGTCCTCGACGGTCAGGTCGCCGGCGCCCTCGGCCTCCGCGACCAGGTGCGCGAGGAATCGCGAGAGGCGATCTCAGCCCTGCACGACCGCGAGGTCCGGGTCGCGATGATCACCGGCGATGCGCGTCCGGTGGCGGAGGCGGTCGCCGGCGAGCTCGGCATCGACGAGGTCTTCGCCGAGGTCCGTCCGGAGCACAAGAGCGAGAAGGTCCAGGAGCTGCAGCGGCAGGGCCGGACGGTCGCCATGGTCGGAGACGGTGTCAACGATGCGCCGGCACTCGCCCAGGCGGACGTCGGGATCGCGATCGGCGCCGGGACGGATGTCGCGATCTCCTCGGCCGGCGTGGTCCTGGCCTCCGACGACCCTCGCGCAGTGCTTTCGGTCCTGCGCCTGTCCACGGCGGTCTACCGCAAGATGACGCAGAACCTCTGGTGGGCCGCCGGCTACAACATCATCGCGGTGCCGCTGGCCGCGGGCGTGCTCGCCCCGATCGGGTTCATGCTGCCGATGGCCGTCGGCGCTCTGCTGATGTCGGCCTCGACCATCGTGGTCGCTGCCAATGCGCAGCTGCTGCGCCGCCTGGATCTCGACCCACAGGCAGTCGTCGCGGGGGAGACGAGTAGCTGAACGGCGCGACCCGCAGGGGCGAGGAGCGTCAGGACCCCTGGGGCCAGGTGTCGCGGACGTCCGCTCCGCCTTCGACGACCTTCTCCGGGGTGTCGGTCAGATCCGTCCAGGAATCCTGGGGACGGTAGCCCAGCTCGAGGGTCGTGTTGGTCAGCGACCAGCGCCGGTTGGGATTGTCGGAGATCGCGTAATACAGCCCGAACCGCACCTCGGCTTCGATGGCGCGTCGCACCACGCGGGCGCAGTCGGCAGGGCTCAGCCACATGGCGCGCAGGACGTCCTCGTCGGCCTCGAGCGGATCCTCCGAGACCCAGCCGATGCGCAGTGCGATGAAGTCCAGGCCGTGCTCGTCGTAGTAGAAGCGGCCCAGGGCCTCCCCGAAGATCTTGGAGACGCCGTACAGCGAATCGCCGCGCTGGATCTGATGGGGGTAGACCGGCCACTCCTCGTGGCGGTCGTACATGCCCATCGCGTGGTTGGAGGAGGCGAAGACGATGCGGCGCACCCCGGCCTCACGAGCGGCTTCCAGGACGTTGCGCAGCCCGATGAGGTTCGCCTCCAGCACCAGATCCCAGCTGGACTCGGGGGAGGCGGCGCCGGCCAGATGCACCACGGTGTCCACGCCGTCCATCATCGCCACCAGCTTGTCGTACTCGGCGAGGTCGGCGACCTGCAGCTCGGTGCCCGGCGGGGCCTTCTCGGCGCTGCGGCCCTGCAGCACCAGGTCGTAGTCCTGCTTCAGGTCCTCCGCCAGGTGGGAGCCGACGCCCCCGGTCGCTCCGGTGATCAGTACGCGCTTCGTCGAGTCACTCATGCGGCCATTATGGGTCGCGGGGCGCCGGCACGGAACCGCGCCGACCGTGCGGATCGGAAGCGCGTTGACCGAGGGCGTGGGGTCCGCCGCTGCGCGGACCGCAGGGGCGAGCGGGGGAAAGGGGCTGGTCAGGCGCCGGGGGCCCGGCCGTCGCGCGACTCCTCGGGCTCGTCCCCGCGCCGGCCGCTGTCGGCATCGCCGTCCGTATCGCCGTGCTCGGGCATTGGCCGGATCTCGCGGCGCATCCGCTCCATGCGGGCATCGAGATCGGTGGCCACGCGGGCGGCGTCGTCGAGCTCCGCACGCAGGTGGGCCGGGAGCTGCCGGCGGTACTTGTAGGAGAGCTTGTGCTCGGTGCTGGCCCAGAAGTCCATGGCGATCGTGCGCAGCTGCATCTCCACCGGCACATGCTCGGTGTGCTCGGAGAGGAAGACGGGCACGCGCACCAGCAGGTGCAGCGAGCGGTACCCGTTGGGCTTCGGCTCGGCGATGTAGTCCTTGACCGTGAGCACCTCGAGATCCGGCTGCCGGCTGAGCATGTCCGCGATCCAGTACACGTCCGAGACGAAGCTGCAGGTGATGCGGATCCCGGCGATGTCGTGGACCCGTTCCCGGATGGCCGCGATGGTCATGTCGCCGCCGGTGCGGACGGCCTTCTCCAGGAGGCTCTCGGTGGACTTCAGGCGCGAGCGGACGTGCTCGATGGGGCTGTAGTCGTGGATCTGCTCGAACTCCTGGCGCAGCACGTTGACCTTCGTCTCGACCTCGTCGATGCCGAACTGGTAGTGCATCCGCAGCCTGGTGAACTCCTGGTGGACCTGCTGGAGCTGCGCGGTCAGGAGCTCTGGATCGTCCTGGCTCTGCAGCACGCGGTCCTGCCGCGCACGCACGAGGTCGCGCTCCGTCTCGGTGGGGTCGTCGGCGCCCGGGTCCAGCTGTTCCATCCACGTGGTCCCTTCGGGGGAGGTCTGAGCCCTCCCGACCCTGCCAGATCCGCCTGAGCGAGTGGTGGGACCGTCCCGGTCGCCGCGTCGATGGGGACGCCGCTCAGCTCGCGGGCCGCCTCTGCTCAGGGCTCTGCCTGGCCCACCATGTGCCCGTGGTCTCCAGCGAGTTGAACGTGTACACGTGCAGGCCCTCGAGCCGCAGGGCCGGATCCTCGAACGCCGGGGCCAGCTCGGTCAGCAGCGCATCGGGGCTCCAGGACCCCGGGCCCAGCAGGTGCCGGATCCCGGATCGGTGGCTGCCCAGCAGGCGCAGCGACGGCCCGACGCCGACCTTGCCCGCGATCCGCAGCAGCCGTTTCATGCCCGTCGGCGCCGCCACCCCGGGACGCACCGGCAGCTCGATGCCGTGCTCACGGACCTGCCGCGTCCAGCGCAGCAGCGGCTGCGCGGAGAAGCACATCTGGGTGACCAGGTAGGAAGCGGTGGCCGCCTTTTCCTGGAGCAGACGTATCGCCTCCTCCTCGTCGACGAACGGGTGACCCTCCGGATGCGCGCCCACGCCCACCGTGAACCCGTGCGCGGTGCCGGCCATCGCGGCCAGCAGGTCCGAGGCCCCGGTGAAGCTCCCGGCGGGCTCGGCCGCGTCCCCGGCGATGACGAACACCTCCCCGATCCCGTCGGACTCCAGGCCCGTCAGGATCGTCTCCAGAGCGGACTCGCCCGGCACCTGCCGCGCGGCCAGATGCGGGATGGCGGTGAATCCGAGAGAGGAGAGTTCCCGCGCCGTGGCCAGCGTCGCCTCCAGGCCGTGGCGCCCCGAGGCCGTCACGGTCACCCGCGAACCGGCCGGCAGCTGCCGGGCCGCCTCCTCGGCGACGCCCGGCAGCGGGATCACCTCGAACTGCGGGGCGTCCGTCATGGCCACCGGCCACGGCGCGGAACTCTCAGGCTGCTGTGGCGCCACTGCCGGACAGCTCCTTGACGTCGCTCTTGGGCAGCTCCTTCGTCGGGTCGATGAACGGCTTGGGCACCACCACGGCTGCGACGGGCTCGGAATCCGAGACGCCTCCGGCCCCGGTGGGTTCGCCGGTCTGGACGGTGAACTCGGTGCCCAGGTCCGAGAGTCCGGCCGGGACCAGTGCGAGGCCGATGTTCTTGCCCAGGCGCGGCGAGTGGCAGGCGGAGGTGACCTCGCCGACCCGTTCGCCGTCGTGATGGACGGGGAAGCGATCGATCATCGACCCGTCGTTGTACGAGCCCAGCTTCGGGCCGGCGATCTCGAGGCCGACGAGCTTGCGCTTCGGCCCCTCGGCCTTGATCCGGGTCAGGGCCTGCTTCCCGATGAAGTCGCCCTCCTGGTTCAGGTCGACCATCCAGTCGTAGCCCATGCCGACCTCGAAGGGGTTGGTACCCACGGTGATATCCGCACCGTGGGCGAGCATGCCGCCCTCGATGCGACGGATATGGCAGGGGCCGATCACCTTCATGCCGTAGGGCTCACCGGCCTCCCAGACCAGCTCCCACAGCCGCTCGGCATCACGGGAGGCGTTGTGGACGTAGATCTCGTAGCCGATCTCGCCGGTGTACCCGGTGCGCGAGACGGTCACGTCGATCCCGTCGATCTGGAAGTCGTGGAGGTAGTAGTACTTGATGTCGGCGACGGCGTCCCCGAGCAGATCCCGCAGCACGGCGTAGGACTTCGGGCCCTGGACCTGGACGGGACCGACGTCGATCTCCTCGATCTGCACGTCCATCCCGGCGTAGGTGGCGACGCCGCGGGCCCACAGCAGGATGTCGCTGTCGGCGAGGGAGAGCCAGAAGCGGTTCTCCTCGACCCGCAGCAGCACAGGGTCGTTGAGGATGCCGCCGTGCTGGTCGGTGAGGAAGACGTACTTGCACTGACCGACCTTGCACTTCGACAGGTCACGTGTGACGAGCAGGTTCGTGAAATCGAAGGCGTCCGGCCCGGAGATCTCGATCTGCCTCTCGACGCCGACGTCCCAGAGGGTGACGCCCTCCAGGAGCGCCCAGTACTCGGCGACCGGGTCGCCGTAGTGGCGGGGGTGGTAGGTGTGGTTGTAGACGCTGTACTTCGCGACCCCGTGACGCCTCGATGCGTAGAAGAACGGGGACTTGCGAAGACGCGGGTAGAGCAGCATGCCTGGGTTCTGGTTCACGGTCATCGTGTGCCTCCAATATGCGTCCGTACTCCACTGTGACACCATGGATGCGCTATACGCAATGCTTTGCGTATAGCGCAACGATCGCGGCGACGTCGGTCGGACGGGCGCTGCGAGCAGGCCGTATCAGCAGGAGGGATGGAAGGAATCGCATGCCGGGAACGGGAACGGTGCAGTCGGTCGAACGAGCGGCGCAGGTGCTGGAGATCCTTGCGCGCGACGGGCAGTCGGGCGTGGGGCAGATCGCGCGCGAGCTCGATGTCCACGTCTCCACGGCGTCGCGCCTGCTGGGGGCGCTGGAGAATCATGACCTGGTCGAACGTTCCGAAGCGGGCTCCGTCGTGCAGCTCGGGGTCGGCGTGCTGCGGCTGGCGGCCTCGACCCGCTCCGGGCTGGACCTCACCGACCAGGCGGGCCCGGTGTGCGACGCGCTGGCCGAAGAGCTCGGCGAAACGGTCAACCTCGCCGTCTACCGCTCCGGATCCGCCGTGAATCTCTACCAGGCGGAAGGGACCCGGACGGTCGCGCTGCACAACTGGGTGGGAGGACGGACGGTCCTGCACGCCACCTCCAGCGGGAAGATGCTGCTGGCTCATCTGCCTCGCGACGAGTCCGAGCCCTTGATCGCCGCCGATCTGGAGCGCTTCACCGAGCGCACCATCACCGCGCCCGACCTGCTGCGGCGGGAACTGCGGATCATCCGCGAGCGCGGCTGGGCTCAGGCCGTCGAGGAGTTCGAGGAGGGGCTGAACGCCGTCGCGGCCCCGATCTACGGCCCCGAGGGCACCGTGATCGCCGCGCTCTCGGCCGCGGGGCCGACGTACCGGCTCGCCCCGGACGAGCTGCCCGCTGCCGCCGAGACCCTGCTGGGCGGGGCTCGGGAGATCTCCCGACGGCTCGGGCACCGGGTGGAGGTCACCGGCTGAGACGAGGAGTGCCCTCTGCGCGCCGCACTCAGGCCTTCATCCGGGTGTCCTCGGGGTCGAACGGGGGCGTGCGCCCTACGGTCAGCACCGAGACAGGGTGATGACCGCCGAGATACTCCACCTGCAGCCGCGTCCCCTCGCCGGCCAGCTCCGGCGGCAGGTAGGCCATCAGCAGATAGCGGCCCAGCGACGGTGCCGGGCCGGCGGAGGTGACGTAGGAGCGCCGCCCGCGGGCGTCGACGATCGGGGCGCCGTCCGGCGTGAGGACGGGCTCGCTGCCGGTCATGAAGCGCGGTGGCGTCCCGTCGGCCGGTGGCTCGAGGGCGAGGGTGCACAGTGTGGCCGCCGGGCCGCTCTCGCGCGCCTCGAGGTAGGCCTGCTTGCCCACGAAATCCGGTCGCTTGACCTTCGGCAGTGCCAGCCCGGCCTCGACCGGGTCGTACTCCGCCGTGAGCTCGGCTCCCATCAGTCGGTAGGCCTTCTCCATGCGGCCCGTGGTGCCGTACACCCCGATGCCTGCGGGACGGACTCCGTGCTCCTGGCCGGCCTCGAACAGCATGTCCCACAGGCGCAGACCGTGCTCGCTGGGGACATGGATCTCCCAGCCGAACTCGCCGACGTAGGAGATCCGCAGCATCGAGACGGGCACCGAGCCGAGCTCGACGTCCTGCGAGGTGCCGAAGCCGAAGGCGGCGTCGGACAGATCATGTGTCGTCAGCGACGAGACCAGCGCCCGTGCCCGCGGGCCCCAGACACCGACCGTGCTGAGGGCCGAGGTCCGGTCCTCCAGGTGCACGCTGCCGTCGGCCGGCAGGTGGTCGCGCAGCCACTTCAGGTCCCTGCTGCCCTCGGCGCCGCCGGTGATCACCCGGAACTCCTCGGGCCCGCGGCGCACGATGGTGAGGTCACTGCGGAACCCGCCGGCGGGGGTGAGCATGGGGGTGTAGACCACGCGCCCGACCTGCACGTCGACCTTCGCCATCGCGAGGTGTTCGAGAAGGGCGAGGGCGCCGGGCCCGGAGACGTCGAAGATGGCGAAGGCGCCGAGGTCGATCATCGCGACCCGCTCGCGCATCGCCAGGTGCTCGGCCTCGATGATCGGGGACCACCACCGCGCGTCCCACTCGCTGTCGCGCCGGGTGATCTGCCCGGCGTACTCCTCGACCAGGTCGGCGTTGGAGGAGTACCACTGCGGCCGCTCCCACCCCGCGGCCTCGAAGTACTCGGCCCCCAGCGCGTCGGTGCGCGGATGGAACGGACTGGTGCGCAGGGGGCGATCGGAGAGCCATTGCTCCCGGGGATGGCTGATGCCGTAGATCTTCGGGAAGCCCTCCGCGGCGCGCGCGAGCACGTGGGCCTGGGTGCGGGCGGCGGGGTGGAAGCGGGCGATGTCGGATCCGTGGTGGTCGATCTCGCTGACGCCGTCGGTGATCAGCTCGGCGAGCATGCGGCCCACCCCGGCGCCTTCCTTGATCCACACGGCCGCCGCCGACCACAGCCCGCGCACCTCCGGGGTCTCGCCGACCAGCGCGCCGCCGTCGGGTGTCACCGACAGCAGCCCGTTCAGGGCCGATTGACGGGGCGGCTCGGGGTCAGTCAGCAGCTGAGGGAACATCTCCCGTGCGTGCTCGAGCTGCTGGGTGAAATCCTCCTCGGTGAACGGGAAGGAGGTCGGGGAGGCCTGACCCGGCGCTCCGTAGGGCGGGATCTCCTCGGGACGGTGCAGCAGCGGCCGGTGCGCGTAGGAGCCGATCTCGAGGTCGGGCCCGCGCTGGCGCTCGTACATCAGGCAGTCCATGTCCCGCAGCAGCGGGAAGCTGATCCACTCCTCGCTGCGCTCGAGCTCGGGGATGGGGCCGACGTCGATCATCTGGTGCACGGCCGGGGTGAGCGGGATCGATGCCCCGGCCAGCGCGGCGATCCGTGGACTCCAGACGCCGCAGGCCACGACGACGAGCTCGGTCTCGATCTCGCCGCGGTCGGTGACGACGCGTTCGACCCTGCCGGAGGTGACCTGGATGTCGGTCACCTCGGTCTCGGGACAGACGGTCAGCGCGCCGAGATCCTCCGCGTACTGGCGGAAGAGGGCGCCGGCGGCCAGCGGGTCGACGATCGCGCCGGTGGGCGTGTGGAACCCCCCGATCAGGAGGTTCGCGTTGCAGTACGGCACGAGTTCCTGGATCTCGGCCGGGCTGATCAGATGCGCCTCGACGCCCCAGGATCTCGCCGAGGTCATGCGGCGGGTGAGCTCCTGCATTCGTTCCTGGCTGCGGGCAACCTCGATGCCGCCGCAGATCGAGAGCACCCCGAGCTCCTCGTACTGCCGCAGCGAGTCCACCGTCAGGTCGGTGACCTCCTTGGAGTGGTCGACGGGGAAGACGAAGTTCGAGGCGTGCCCCGTCGAGCCGCCCGGGTCCGGCAGGGGACCCTTGTCGATCTGGACGATGTTGCGCCATCCGAGGTCGGCGAGATGCCGGACAGCGGCATTGCCCACCACCCCGGCCCCGATGACGACGATGTCTGCGCGGTCCGGCAACTGTGCCATGGCGTCCTCCCGAACTCTCCGTGGGTATCCTCAAGATATATCAGCGAGGGGAGTGACGCCATGGGTTCGGACGACGAAGACCGCAACGACCACGACCACGACCACGACCGCGACGGTCGGGGCGGGGCGCTCGACGGCCTGACGGTGCTCGTCCCGCCCGGGGTCACCCCGGCGTCGCTGTCACAGATCGCCTACTACCGCATCCGAGATCTGCTGGTCACCCTGGCCCTGCCGCCGGGGTCCGGGCTCGATGAATCCGAGCTCCGCGACCGGTTGCAGCTGGGCCGGACCCCTGTGCGCGAAGCGGTGCGGCGCCTGGCCGACGAAGGGCTGGTCACCGTCTATGCCCGTCGCGGGATGGTGGTCGCGCCGGTGGAGGTGCGCGATCTCAAGCACGTCTCCGAGGTGCGGGTCGACCTCGAGGGGCTCGGCGCCCGCCTGGCGGCCGAGCGGGCCGACGTCGAGGACCGGCGCCTGGCCGCGGAGCTGCTGGCGGAGATCGAGCAGGCCCGACATGCCCAGCAGGCCCAGACTATCCGCGCACTGATCCGCACCGACCAGCGCGTCCACCACTGCGTCCATCGCGCCACGCACAATCGCTACCTTCAGGACACCCTCGGCACCTACCTCACTCTGAGTCTGCGCCTGTGGTTCCTCGGCCTGGAACGGGTCCAGCGCCTGGACGAGGCGGTCGACGAGCACGTCGATGTCCTCACCGCGGTGATCGAGGGCGACGCGGACCGCGCGGAGCAGGCGGCGCGCGCCCACGTCACCGGCTTCTGGCGGGAGATGCGCGAGGTCCTCATCGAGTGACCCGCGCCTCCGGCTCTCATGGTCGTCACAGCCGTGAGTGCGTGGGCATGGGGCAGGCGGTCATATCCGGCGACCGGTCCGGGCCTCCCAGGCTTCGGCCAGCAGCTCCGCCAGCTCGTCCGGGCAGATGCGCTCGAGGCGCACCAGCACGCTTGCGTGCCCGCGATAGTGCGGCGTGGTGAAGAACGCGGCGGGGTCGGCAGCCAGCAGCACCTCGCGCTGGTCGAGGTCGGAGCGCCAGCAGACCAGGACGCCGGGTTCCTCGTGCATCCGGGCGAAGATCCTCCCGGCCGCATAGAAGGCCGGGGTGCCGTATGAGGTCTTCTCCGTGACCTGCGGCAGCGCCATCGCCAGGCGCCGCACGTCCGATTCGTCGCTCACCGGCGGATCCGTTCCGGATCAGGCCTGAGCAGATGTATCGGCGGGGACCGGTGTCTGCTGATAGAGGGCGAGCCGCCACCGGCCGTCCCGCCGCGTGTACGTGGAGGACATGAGGGCGTTGAAGGGTGCCTCGTCCCCGCGGAATGCGAGCGCCGAGTAGACCAGGATCGCTGTCTCCGCACCGGCGCCGATCAGCCGTTCGTCGCGAATCTCGTAGCGGTCCCACGTCGGGGCATCGCGCAGCGAGGAGATGACGCTCTGCCGGTCGAAGACGTAGCCGTGGGCCAGTATCATGACGCCGTCCTCGGTCATGATCTCGCCGTAGAAGTCCGCCCCGGTGCCGCCGCAGAGCGCGCCCCAGCCCTGGTGCTCGAGTTCGAGCATTTCGTCGATGTCCATGCTTCATCATGGCCGCGCGCGGCACACAACGGCAAGAAGGCGTTCCTGGTGAGCGCGACGCTGGCGCCGTGAAGTCAGCTTGGGAGCAAACGTGCCGTCCAGAGCGATCTCCGGACGGCACGTTGGACCTGTTTCCGCAGGTCAGATGGGGTGATCGACGGGATTTGAACCCGCGACCGCCTGGACCACAACCAGGAGCTCTACCAACTGAGCTACGACCACCATGTGCGAACCGTGGCCCGCAACGAGAGACGAGCATACCGTCTCCGAGCCTCGAACACCGCCTCCACAGCGCCGGTGAGCATGTGAGACGCATTGCACCGGGCGTTCACGGGGCGGAGACTGCATCCATGATCGTTGCCTTCTCCATCCAGCCCACCGGTGAACCCTCCGACCCCGCCATCGCACGCCGGCTCACCGACGACGCCGACAGTGCCAGCGTCCACGATGCCGTGGCCGCCGCCGTGCGCATCGTGCGCGACTCCGGCCTCCCGCATCGCACCTCCTCGATGTTCACCGAGATCGAGGGCGAGTGGGACGAGGTGATGGATGTCGTGCGGCGCGCCACCGACGAGGCCGCTCGCTACGGCTCCCGCGTCTCGTTGGTGCTCAAGGCGGATATCCGTCCCGGCCGCACCGGTGAGCTCGACGGGAAGATCGATCGCCTCCAGACGGCCATCGACCGGCTCGACGAGAACTGATATGTAGGTCCTTCTGTCAAGTGTGCAGGGTGAAGCGGGGGCATCCACTGGCCGGTGGGTGCCCCCGCTTCGGCGTTCACGGGGTGCTTCTCGGGGTTCGCGTGTCTGTTCGACGCGT
>NZ_JBZXYT010000042.1:0-25611 GCF_059391765.1 Brachybacterium sp. SYSU DS0246
CCACCGGAGAAGTCCTCAGAGAGCTCATCATCGACCCCACCCGCGACTACCAACCACAGCAGAGATGACAAAGGCCCGAACCCACGTTGCGTGGGTTCGGGCCATGCCGATGTCCTGCGACATCACAAGAGCGGGTGACGGGAATCGAACCCGCGCTGTCAGCTTGGGAAGCTGAAGTTCTACCATTGAACTACACCCGCGAATCGCCGCGACCGGCACCGTGTCCCCGTCGGGGACCTTCGCCGCCTCAGCGAACGCACGCCAGCATAACCCGTCCGCCGCGGTGCTCGCGAACCGGGAGGACAGACCGTGACCGGCCTGACGCACCCGCGGGGCCGGCCCGGGGGCGCCCGGTGCTGCGAGGGCGTCCGGCGGCGCGGAGGCGCCCGTCGGCCGGCGGGGGAGTCCGCTGGGACACGGTGCCGTCTCCGGTGCGCGGCGGTTAGGCTGACGCCGTGCTGTTGAGCGATCGCGATATCCGGGGCCAGATCGAGGCCGGGCGAGTACGCCTGGATCCTTTCGACGACGCCATGATCCAGCCGGCGTCCGTGGACGTGCGGATAGACCGCTACTTCCGATTGTTCGACAACCACAAGTACGCGATGATCGACCCCGCCGTGGAGCAGGCCGAGCTCACCCGGGAGGTCGCGGTCGCCCCCGAGGAGCCGTACATGTTGCACCCGGGGGAGTTCGTCCTGGCCTCCACCTATGAGCAGATCACCCTGCCGGAGGACGTCGCCGCCCGGCTGGAGGGCAAGAGCTCGCTGGGTCGCCTGGGCCTGCTCACGCATTCGACCGCCGGGTTCATCGACCCGGGCTTCCAGGGGCACATCACCCTGGAGCTGTCGAACATGGCCACGCTGCCGGTGGCCCTGTGGCCCGGCATGAAGATCGGCCAGCTGTGCTTCTTCCGCCTCTCCAGTCCGTCGGAGCGGCCCTACGGCAGTGCGGGCAACCTCAACCGGTACCTCGGCCAGCGGGGCCCCACCCCGTCGCGCTCGGCCCGGAACTTCCATCGCACCCGGATCTCCGTGGAGGAGGACCAGTGAGCGACGCCGGCGTTTCCGACGCGGACCGCACCGGTCACCGCCTCCAGCTTCCCCGCGACACCGTTGCAGCGGAGGTGCTGGCCATGGTGCGCAACGTGCGCCCGCACGCCGAGCTCGACGAGGACGGTGTCATCGACCTCGGCGAGGACGTCCGCCTGCTGCCGGACCGTTCGCCGCGCGGCGCGGGCCGCTGGACCGTGGACACCCCGCGGGTGCGTGAGGATCCGGTGCCCGACGGGTTCAGCGATTCCCATGGCTACGGGCGGGCGTTCCCGGACGGCCTGCCGTTCGGCGTGGAGCGCCGGGCTCTGGACCTGGCCTGGTCGCTGGGTCGCCGGCTGTTCGGGGCGGTGGTCACCGACGGCGGCGTCCGCCTCGAGCCGCACCCCTTCCACGTGCGGGACCTGATCGTGGTCAGTCCCCATGCTCTGGCACCGGAGTCCCTCGCCCAGCTGCTGGCGCCGCTGGAGCCGGAGGCCGAGCTCGACGAGGTGCCCGAGGAGACCCCGCGCAGCGGCTACAGCCTCACGATCCCACTGCCGGCCGGCGATGAGATCGCCGTGCGGGTGGGCCGCAGCTCGCGGCCGACGGCGCTGACCGCCCTCGGCTGGCTGGACGACGCGGTCGACTACGCGCTGGTGCATCTGCCCGCTGACGACGGGGAGGACGAGATCGAGGTCCCCGACGCCGAGACGGCGGAGCGCTGGTCCCTCGCCTACCGGCGCATCGGGCTGATCGCCGGTCTGCTGACGGAGACCGTCGGCGGCTACGTCGTGGACCTCGAGGGCTTCCTCGTCGACCCCGCGGACCTGGCCTGACCCGACCCGGAACGCGGCCGGCACGACCGGTCGCCGGCCCGTGGATCGACCGGCTCCCTCGACCTCAGGAGCGGGCGGGCTCCGTGAGCGCGGCGGGCGCCTTCCCGGCGGCGCCGAGCCGAATCGGCAGGAAGGCGACCAGGCCCACCGCCATCACCAGCACGATCCCCAGGATGCCGGTGCGGGTGTCCTGGAAGATCGCGACCGTGGCGGCGAACGCGGCGGTCCCCAGGAACCCGAGGGCCCGGCCGGTGGTCGCGTACAGGCCGAAGTTCTCGGTCTCGCGGCCGGGCCGGGACAGGCGCGTCAGCAGGTTCCGCGAGGCGGACTGCACCGGGCCGACGAACAGGCAGATGGCCAGGCCGGCCACCCAGAACACCAGCGTCGAGCCGAAGAACAGCACCACCAGGCCCAGCACGATGATTCCGAGGCAGCCGGCGATGATCACCGGCCGCGGGCCGACGCGGTCGTCGACCCGCCCGCCGAGGAAGACGCCGCAGCCGGCCACCAGGTTCGCGGCGATGCCGAAGACGATGATGCCGACGGTGTCGAAGCCGTAGGCGTTGGCCGCGAGCACTCCGGCGATGGAGAACACGGCCCCCAGGCCGTCACGGTAGATCGCGGAGGCCACCAGGTACTGCAGCATCACCGGCTCCTCGCGGAATGCGCGGAGCACGCGACGCACGATGCTCGCGTACCCCTGCAGTGGCGTCCACCTCTGGCCGGGGGCGGAGGCACGGTGCGCGGGCGCCCAGATCATCAGCGGCAGCGTGCCGATCAGGATCCAGGCCGCGACGAACAGCGGGATCGCCCGCAGGTTCCAGCCCTCGTCCCCGGTGATCCCCAGCAGGCCGGTGCCGGGCATCACGAACAGCACCAGCACCAGCCCCAGGCACACGATCGAGCCCCAATAGCCCACGGCCCAGGCGGTGCCGGAGACGCGGCCGCGGTTGTCCGGGGTGGAGATCTCCGGCAGCACGGAGTTGACGAAGACCCCGGCGAGCTCGCTGAAGACCACGGCCAGCGCGATCAGCACCGCTCCCAGCGTCAGGAAGTCCGAATCCAGGGCCACCAGCGGCATCAGCGCGATCGTGGCCACCGTGGCCAGGGTGGTGATGCGCAGCAGTGCGTTGCGGGCGCCGCCGCTGTCGGCGAGATTGCCCAGCAGCGGTGCGAGCAGGGCGATCGCCACGGCCCCGATCGACTGCCAGGTGGTGAGGACCTGGGACCCGTGGTCCTGAGCGGCCTTGACCGCCTCCTCGCCGACGGCGCCCTCCGCGGCGACCGCGCTGGCGACATAGGTGGCGAAGACGAACGTGAGGATCACGGAGCTGAAGGCGGACATCCCGCCGTCCCACAGCGCGAAGGAGACGACCGAGCGACGGAGGGAGCGAGGGGCGGTGTCCGGCGCGACCGGGTCGCGGTCGGGCGGAGTAGTGACCATGCACTCACTCTACGGAGCCGGCGGCGGGCGTGAGCGCAGGTCCGCCGTCGACTCTCGGAGAACTCTGAACGCGCTCCCGTAGAATGCCGGGAGCCCCTCTGCTGCGCACACGATGGACGGAGACTGCGTGTACACGATGCTCCTGGCCCATCTGGTGGCCGCCCTTCTCGGGCCGGGGCTGGTGCGGGCGATGGGGCGCGGAGCCTTCTTCCTCCTGGCCGCGGTGCCGGGGGTCTCGGCGGTGTGGCTGGCCACGATCGACCCGGCCGCCCTGGCCGAGGCGCCGCTGGACGCGTCGGTGCCCTGGGTTCCGGCACTCGGCATCGACCTCGCCTTCCGCCTGGACCCGCTGAGCTGGGTGATGGCGATGATCGCCACCGGCATCGGAGCGCTGGTACTGCTCTACTGCGCACGCTACTTCCAGGACAACGAGCCGGGACTGGGCCGATTCGCGGGAGTGCTCACGGCATTCGCGGGCGCGATGGTGGCGCTGGTGCTGGCCGACGACGTGCTGGTCCTCTACACGTTCTGGGAGCTGACCACCGTCTTCTCCTACCTGCTGATCGGGCACTATCAGGACAAGCAGGCCTCGCGCCGGGCAGCGCTGAACGCCCTGATCTCCACCACCGCGGGCGGTCTGGCGATGCTCGTGGGGCTGCTGATGCTCGCCGCCGCGGCCGGGTCGCTGCGGATCTCGACCATCGTGGCCGCGCCGATCTGGGCCGACGCGGGGCCGGGCCTCGCCCTGGCCGTGCTGCTGATCCTGGCGGGGGCCGCGACCAAATCGGCACTGGTGCCCACGCACTTCTGGTTGCCCGGAGCGATGGCGGCACCCACCCCGGTCTCCGCATATCTGCATGCGGCGGCCATGGTCAAGGCCGGCATCTACCTGATCCTGCGGCTGGGTCCGGCACTGACCCACCTGGAGGCGATCAGCGTCCTGATCGCCGTGCTCGGGGCCGCCACCATGCTGCTCGGCGGGTGGCGCGCGCTGCGCCAGACCGACCTCAAACTGCTGCTGGCCTACGGCACCGTCTCCCAGCTCGGCTTCCTCTCGGCCGTGGCGGGCCTGGCCACTCACGACGCGCTGCTGGCGGCGATGGGCATGCTGGTGGCCCATGCCGTGTTCAAAGCGCCCCTGTTCATGGTCGTCGGGATCATCGACAAGAAGTTCGGCAGTCGCGACCTGCGGATCCTCTCAGGGGTCTGGAGGGTCGCGCCGGTGGTCGCCCTGATCGGCGTGGTCTCCGCGGCGTCGATGGCTGCGGTGCCGCCGCTGTTCGGCTTCGTCGCCAAGGAGGCGCTGTACGCCGCGCTCTGGGAGGGCGGGGACTGGCACCGGCTGCTGCTGGCCGCCCTGGTCGCCGGCTCCATCCTGACCGTCGCGTACTCCTGGCGCTTCGTGGCCGGTGCCTTCGGGGTCGCACCGGGCGCCCCACCGGTCCAGCGCGCGAGGATCCCGGCGCTGTTCTGGCTGCCGCCCGCGGTCGTCGCCCTGGGATCCGTCGCGCTGGCGGCGGCCTCGGGACGGGTCGAGGAGATCGTCGCCGCGGTGGCCGCCGCTGTGCCCGCGGCCGGGGAGACCGTGCACCTGGCGGTGGTGCCGTCCCTGGGGGTGCCCCTGCTGGCCTCGGTGCTCACCCTCGGCCTCGGGGTGGTGCTGTGCGTGGTCGCCAGGCCTTTCGCGAGGTTCCAGAAGCAGGTCTCCCCGCAGCGCTGGGCCGGGGAGGAGGCGCTGGACCGGATCGACGCCGAGCGCGGGTTCCGACGGCTGCTGCGCAAGATCGACTCCCTCTCCGTCGCCGTCACTCCGCTGTTCCAGAGGGGCTCGCTGCCCTACACCCTGGGCACGATGCTGCTGGTGCTGATCGCAGTGGTCGTGCCCGTGGCGATCACGCTGACTCCGGTGCCGACGAATCTGGTGCTGTTCCGCCACCCCCTCGAACTGATCGTGCTGCCGGTCGCGGCGCTCGCCGCCGTGGGGGCGGCCCGTTCCCGTCGTCGCCTGCGGGCGGTGTTCCTGATCTCCGTGACCGGGTACGCGGTGGCGATGCTGTTCCTGGTCGCCGGCGCCCCGGACGTCGCCACCACGCAGGTCCTGGTCGAGACCGCGATGACGGTGGTGCTGGTGCTCGTGCTGCGCCGGCTGCCGATCCACTTCTCCCGCCGGCCCCTGCGGATCGGGGCGTGGGGACGCTGGGCCATCGCGGTCACGACCGCGGTGGTGCTGTGCGGGGCGACCCTCTACGGCGCCGCCGCCCGCTCCGGCCCGGCGCTCGGGCCGGGCCTGATCGAGGCCGCCTACGAGATCGGCGGGGGCCACAACGCCGTCAACGTGGCGCTGGTGGACGCCCGCGTGTGGGACACCATGGGCGAGATCGCGGTGCTGCTCGTGGTCGCCACCGGAGTCGCCTCGCTGATCTTCGTCACCCGGCGGGAACCGTCCATCTCCCGGGTGCGGGACCTGGACCCGCGCGCCTCCATCTGGCGGCGCCGCTCCGATGCCGCGCTCCCGCAGAACGCGCTGGACTTCGACGCCCGCCCGGACGACGTCTCCGGGGGCAACCGCTGGCGCACCTGGCTCTCGGCCGGCCTCACCCTGGCCCCCGAGCGGCGGATGGTGATCCTCGAGGTGGTCACCCGCATCGCCTTCCCGCTGATGATGATGTTCTCGCTGTACCTGCTGATGGCCGGCCACAACCATCCCGGCGGCGGGTTCGCCGGCGGCCTGGTGGCGGGCCTCGCCCTGGCTCTGCGCTACCTGGCCGGCGGCCGCTACGAGCTCTCCGAGGCGGCACCGGTCCAGGCCGGCTTCGTCCTGGGCAGCGGGATGGTGCTGGCCGTGGCCGCCGGGGCGCTGCCCGTGCTGCTGGGCGGGAGCGTCTTCGCCACGGCGACGCCCGTGCTCGAGGTGCCGCTGCTGGGCGAGGTCCACCTGCCCAGCGCCCTCCTGTTCGACACCGGGGTGTACCTGGTGGTGGTCGGGGTGATGCTCGACGTCCTGCGCTCCCTGGGCGCCCAGATCGATCAGCAGCAGGAGGCCGAGTCCGATGCCGGTTAGCCTCACTCTGCTGCTGATCGCCGGGGTGCTCATCGCCTGCGGCGTCTACCTCGTGCTCGAGCGCACCCTGACCCGCGTGGTGCTGGGCTTCGTGCTGCTGGGCAACGGCGTGAACGTGCTGTTCATCGTCGCCGCCGGCGACCCCGGCCGGCCCCCGTTCCAGGGCAGCGGCGAGGCGGAGACCATGACGGACCCGCTGCCGTTCGCGATGGTGCTCACCGCGATCGTGATCTCCCTGGGGATGACGGCCTTCGGGGTGGCCCTGGCCTACCGGGCCTGGCAGCTGTTCGGCCACGACGAGGTGCCCGACGACGTCGAGGACCGCCGCGTGCTGCGGCGCAGCCGCCGCCGCGCGGAGGGGAGCGAGGACCTGCCGTGGTCCCAGGTGCTCTCCGAGGAATCCCGGCGCGGTGCGCTCATGCACTCCCAGGGCTTCGCCCCCTCCGGCGGAGATCCGTTGGGCTCGGACCTCACCGGGGCCCAGGACGTCCCGCAGGATCACACCGAGGCCGACGAGGGCGAATCACGGGCGCCCCGGCCGGCCGTGCGCCGTCGGGGCCCGCGCCGCGCGCACCACGCGGCCGACGCCCCGGGGGCGGGTCCGGCGACGGACCCGGAGTCGGACCTCGGCCACGGGACGGGCGCTGATCCCGGAGCCGCCCCCGGCACAGATCCCGGCACAGACCCCGGCACAGACCCCCGCACAGGCCCGGGCGCTGCCCCGAGGCCCCACGCGCCGGGCCGCGAGCACACCGACGGAGAGGAGGAGTGAGCATGGAACTGCTCCTCGCGCTGCCGGTGATGCTGCCCCTGGGCGGTGCCGCCGTGACCCTTCTGCTGCGCCACCACGCCCGCGTCCAGCTGTGGCTGACGATCCTCACGCTGGTCGCCATCCTCGTCGTCTCCCTGGTGATGGGCTACCACGTCACCCAGGACGGCGTGCTCGTCCTCCAGATCGGCAACTGGACTCCGCAGCTGGGCATCGTCCTGGTCGCCGACCGGCTGACCGCCCTGATGCTGCTGGTCTCCAGCTTCGTCACCCTCGCCGTGCTCGTGTACTCCAGCGCGCAGGCCGTCAGCGAGAACTCCGGCCGCACCCCGGTGGCGATCTACCACCCCACCTACCTGGGTCTGGTCGCCGGGGTGTCCATGGCGTTCCTCGCGGGGGACCTGTTCAACCTCTACGTCGGCTTCGAGGTGCTGCTGGCGGCGAGCTTCGTGCTGCTGACCCTGGGCGGCTCGGCCAGCCGCACCCGCGCCGCGACCACGTACGTGATCGTCTCCCTGCTCAGCTCGGTGATCTTCCTGGCGGCGATCGCCGCGGTGTACGCCGCGGCCGGCACCGTGAACATGGCCGAGCTCGCGGTGCGCCTGGACGTGCTGGACTTCGGGACCCGCATGATCCTGGAGCTGATGCTGCTGGTCGCGTTCGCGATCAAAGCCGCGATCTTCCCCCTCAGCGCCTGGCTGCCGGACTCCTACCCGACGGCGCCCGCGCCCGTGACCGCCGTGTTCGCCGGGCTGCTGACGAAGGTGGGCATCTACGCGATCGTGCGCCTGGAGACGCTGCTGTTCCCCGCCTCCCAGATCCAGAACCTGCTGCTGGCCGCGGCCGGGCTCACCCTGCTCGTCGGCATCCTCGGCGCCGTGGCCCAGACCGACCTCAAACGCGTGCTGTCCTTCACGCTGGTCTCCCACATGGGCTTCATGCTCTTCGGCATCGGGATGAGCACCCTGATGGGGATGGGGGCGGCGATCTACTACATCGCCCACCACATCACCGTCCAGTCCACGCTGTTCCTGGCGGCGGGACTGATCGAGCACCGCGGTGGGACGACGAACCTGGTCAGGCTGGGCGGGCTGGCGCGGCTGGCCCCGCTGATCGCGGTGCTGTTCTTCGTCCCGGCCATGAACCTCGCCGGCATCCCGCCGCTGTCCGGATTCCTCGGCAAGGCCGGGCTGATCCAGGCCGGCCTCGACTACGGGGCCCCCGGGCAGATCCTCGTGGCCATCAGCGTGGTCACCAGCCTGCTGACGCTGTACGCGATGGCGAAGATCTGGAACCGTGCGTTCTGGCAGGAGCCGGGGGAGGAGGTCCTCTCCCGCGAGGTGCGCACGCCGCGCGTGATGACCGGCGCGACGGCGGCACTGGTGGGCTTCTCGCTGCTGCTGACGGTGCTGGCGGGACCGCTGATGGACTACTCGACCGAGGCGGCGCGTACGGTGCTCTCGAGGGCCCCGTACGTCGGGGCCGTGCTCGGGGACGAGGCCGCGAGCGACCTGGTCTACCGGATCGACGACGAGGGCCGGAAGGTGGAGGAGCGATGACCGGACGCCTGCGCGACCTGCTCGGCTCCTGGCTGTGGATCCTCATCTCCGTGGCGCTGTGGTGCCTGCTGTGGGGCGGTTTCGGCCTGCAGAACGTCCTCGGCGGCCTGCTGGCCGCGGTGCTGGTGTTCGCCCTGTTCCCGATGCCGCCGACCGGGCACGAGCTGACCCTGCGCCCGCTGCGCTTCGCCTACTTCGTGCTGCGCTTCCTGGCGGATCTGTGCGTCTCCGCGGTCGAGGTGGGCTGGTACGCGGTCCGGCCCCAGCCTCCGCCGCCGAGCTCGGTGATCGCCGTGACGATGGCCTCGCGCTCGGACTTCTTCCTCACCGCCACCGGCGTGCTGTGCACGCTGATCCCGGGCTCGGTGGTGGTCGAGGCGCAGCGCGCGACCGGCATGCTGTTCCTGCACACCATCGGAGCCGGCACGCCCGAGGAGGTCGAGCGGGCCCGTCGCACCGTGCGCGCGCAGGAAGCACGGCTGCTGCGGGCCGTCGGCCGCCGCCAGGTGCTCGAGGATGCGGGGCTGCGATGAGTCCCTTCGATCTGATCCTCGTCATCTATGGGGCGATCCTGTCCCTGACCGCGCTGAGCGTCGTCTACCGCATGATCGTCGGCCCCACCATCCTCGATCGCGCCGTCTCCACGGATTCCCTGGTCGTGCTGGTCGTGATCGGCATGGCCGTGTATACGGCACATGCCCGGGCGGCCTGGGCGGGACCGGCCATGCTGGCCCTGACCGGACTCGCCCTGATCGGCACCGTCACCTTCGCCCGCTTCGTCGCGCGCGAGGAGCCCATGCAGGGCACGCGGCGCCGCCACCAGGAGGAGCCGCACACCGACACGGGCCCGCTCGATGCCATCCACGTCGATCACCGCGATGGAGCCCCCGGCCGTCCCGTCGGCTCTCAGGGCGCGGCCGACGGCCCCCAGGGCGCCGGCGCCACGGACTCCGCCGGCTCGCTCGGCGCGAACGCCGAGGGATCCGTCAGCTCGCTCAGCACCATCCCGGAGGTGGCATCGCCGGCGAACACGTTCGATCTCGAGGACGGTCAGGACGCCGCCCTGGAGGTGGGCGAGACCGAGCGCGGGTTCGAAGCGGAGGACGGTTTCGGCCTCGAGGACGGGCCGGGCCCGCAGCGCGGCGTCGGCGCCGGGACCGAGGACGGGGACGGGGCTCTCGCCGACGACGAGGACTGGGGTTTCGGAGCAGACCGGTCGCAGGGGGAGGGACGATGACCATCGTGGAGACCATCGCCGCCGTGCTGATCGGCGCCGGACTGGTGCTGGCCGTGCTGGCCGCGATCGGGCTGAACCGGTTCGACGGCGTGCTCATGCGCCTGCACGCCGCCTCCAAGCCGCAGACCCTGGGCCTGATCCTCGTCTTCTCGGGGGCCGCCCTGGTGTCGCGGTCCTGGTCGCTGGCCGCCTTCCTGCTGGTGGTGCTGCTCGCGCAGATGCTCACGGTGCCCGTGGCGAGCGTGATGGTCGGTCGTGCCGCCTTCCGCCGCGGCTTCGTGCGCGGCGGGGACTACGCGATCGACGAGCTCAGCCCGCGCCTGGCCTCCCCGTCGGACGAGGACGACGACGAGGACGGATTCCTCGATGAGGCCGGCGACGACCACGAGAGCATGGCCGACGGGGGACGCTTCCCCGAGAACGTCGGCGTCTCCACGGCGGACGCGGTCACCGACCGCAACTGGCAGGAGCCCGAAGCCGGTGCGGAGGACGTCGAGGACTCCGAGGTCATCGACGTCGACCTCGAGGACGAGACCGAGCGGGAGGCCGTGGAGGTCGCAGAGCGCGACCGCCGTCGCTGAGCGCGACCGTCGCCGCTGAGCGCGACCGTCGCCATCGAGCGACCGGGCTCCGTCGTCGACGCAGCGCGATCCGGGCTCTCGGCGGCCGGACGAGCTCAGAAGAGTCCGACGGATTCCCCGGTCTCGGTGACGCCCATCCGCAGCGCGGCCGGTTCCTTGGGCAGCCCGGGCATGGTCATGATCGATCCGGTCAGCGCGACCACGAACCCGGCCCCGATCTTCGGCACCAGATCGCGCACGTGCAGCACATGGCCGGTGGGCGCCCCGAGCAGGGTGGGATCGTCGGAGAGGGAGTACTGGGTCTTGGCGACGCACACCGGCAGGGTGTCCCAGCCGTTGCGCTGGAGCATCTTCAGCTGCGCCGGGGCGCGGTCCTCGAAGACGACGTCGTCGGCCCCGTAGATCTCGCGGGCCAGGGTGCGCAGCGAGGCTTCGATGCCGTCGGCCGGATCGTAGAGCGGGCGGAAGCCCGTCTCATCCGTGCCGGTCGTGTCGCCGCGGGCCGCGTCGATCGCAGCGAGCACCTCGTCGGCCACGGCGAGACCACCCTCACCGCCGCGGGCCCACACCTCCGACAGTGCCGCGTGGAAGCCCTGCTGCCGGGCCCAGCCCAGGACGGCCTCCAGCTCGGCCTCGGTATCGGTGGGGAAGCGGTTCAGTGCGACGACGGGCTCCAGGCCGAACTTCCGGAGGTTCTCGACGTGGCGGGCGAGGTTCGAGGTGCCCGCCAGGGCCGCCTCGATGTTCTCGGTGGCGAGGTCATCCTTGGCCACACCGCCGTGCATCTTCAGCGCCCGCACCGTGGCCACGACCACCACGGCGTCGGGCGTCAGGTCACCCAGGCGGGCTTTGATGTCCAGGAACTTCTCGGCGCCCAGATCCGAGCCGAAGCCGGCCTCGGTCACGGTGATCTCGGACAGCGACAGCGCCAGCCGGGTTGCGGCCAGGGAGTTGCAGCCGTGGGCGATGTTCGCGAAGGGACCTCCGTGCACCAGTGCCGGGGTGCCGCCGAGGGTCTGGACCAGGTTCGGCAGCAGGGCGTCCTTGAGCAGCATGGTGATGGCGCCGGCCACCCCGAGGTCGGCGACGGTGACCGGCGCCCGGCCCCTGGTGAAGCCCACCACGATCCGGCTGATGCGCGCTTCGAGGTCCGCGAGATCGGTGGCCAGGCAGAGGATCGCCATGATCTCGGAGGCGACGACGATGTCGAAGCCGTCCTCGCGCGGCACGCCCTGGCTGGGGCCGCCGAGGCCCACCACGATCTCTCGCAGCGCGCGGTCGTTGACGTCCACGACCCGCTTCCACTGGATGCGGCGCGGGTCGAGGTCCAGCTCGTTGCCCTGCTGGATGTGGTTGTCCACGAGGGCGGCCAGTGTGTTGTTGGCGATCTGGATCGCGTGGAAGTCGCCGGTGAAGTGGAGGTTGATGTCCTCCATCGGCACCACCTGCGAGTAGCCGCCGCCGGTGGCGCCGCCCTTGATGCCCATGATCGGGCCCAGCGCCGGCTCGCGCAGCGCGACCATCGTCTGGAGCCCCTTCAGGGAGAAGGCATCGGCGAGGCCGACGGTCGTGGTCGATTTGCCCTCGCCGGCCGGGGTGGGGGACATGGCCGAGACCAGCACCAGCTTCGGGGAGCGCGCCGCCTCGGGGCCGGGGGCGCTCATCCGGCGGATGTCGACCTTGGCCTTGTTCGTGCCGTAGGGAACGAGAGCCTCGTCGGGAATTCCGGCCCGCGCGGCGATCTCGGTGATGGGTTGCAGGGTCGCAGCTTGTGCGATCTGGAGATCCGGGTTCTCGGCAGACATCGTTGTCGTCCTCCCAGCAGGTTCGGCGTGCCCGGGATCGTGCCCGGTTGCTCAGCCCAACTGTACGGGCGGTGCTCCCCGTGCGTCACGAGATCCCGGGGGCTGGGTAGGGTGTCTCCTCATGAGCGATGCGAGCGACTGGGTCACGGTGACCCGCGAGGACGGCGAGACGGTCGGCTACCTCGAGCCGCTCACCGACGACTACGACGTCGTCCAGCCTCGCAGCCTGCTCGGACACTGCCTCGGTGAGCCCGTGGAGTTCGTCGCGGGCGAGGAGCTCGTCGAGCAGCAGGGACTGTGGGAACTCGCCGAACAGTGGGTGCTGGACGCGGACACCGACGACGAGATCACCGGGCTGACGATCGTCGAGCTCTCCCCGCGCGGCGTGGTGCTGGCCGACTACCTCGCGACCAAGGGCCTGATGGGCACCGACAGCCTGCACGTGCGGTGGCCCGACACGGAGCGGCGCCTGCGGCGGCAGTGACGTGTCGGAGCAAACACGCGTCGGCCTGTTCGCTCAGGCATCGGCCAGGCGATCGCGCAGGATCGCGGCCCCTTCGCCGGACAGTTCATCCAGCGCGCTCGGACGTCCGGCCATCGCGAGAACCAGCGCGAGGGAGTTCCCCGTGACCATGGGGCCGTCCCCGGTGCGCAGCTGCCCGTCGTTCGATTCGAGACGCAGCCCCTTGGTGAGCGTTCGGCTGTTGACGGCGAAGTCCGTGCGGGCGAAGAAGGCGGCGACCGCTTCGACCGCCTCCCGGGAGGGGAGAAGAGTTAGGCCCAGCGGGCGGGCGATGTCCTGAGAGTGCACGACGACCTCGCCGAGCGCTCCCTGCTGCGATCCCAGTGGCGCGGCGGTCGTGGTGCTCGCGCGACGGAAAGTGGCGAGGGTCTCGGCCGGGGTCGCGCCCCGATGCTTCTCGAGCAGCCGCCGATTGTGACGGTCCGTGTCGAACCGGGAGGCGACCATGTTCGCCAGCCAGGGGACGGTGGAGGTGCGGGCCGCGGCGGTGAGGTGGGCCAGGACGTCCTCGACCGTCCATCTGTCGCACAGCGAGGGGGTGTTCCAGGCGTCGTCAGGCAGGTCGGAGAGCGATTCCGCGAGAGCGGCTCGTTCAGCGTGGATGAGGGGCCAGAGGTCGCGGTTGCTCACGCTGGTCACGCTATGGCTACTCCGTGCCCTGCACAAGGGTGCGCATGCCGGCAGAGGCTCGCGAACCCAAAGTGAACCAAGGCGGTGTACATAATCTAGTTAGTGTGGTTCGCTGGCTCGGTCCGGTTGGTCAGCTTCGACGGTTCCCTGCGGGGAAGGGTGGGCAGGATGCGCAAACTTCTGGTTCTTGCGGCGGTAGGGCTGCTGGCCCAACTCGTCGACGGATCGCTCGGAATGGCCTATGGCGTCACGTCCTCGACCATGCTGCTGGCAGTGGGGATCGCCCCGGCCGCTGCCTCGGCGGCGGTGCACTTCTCGGAGATCGGCACGTCGCTGGTCTCCGGGATCTCGCACCACAAGCTGGGCAACGTCGACTGGCGGACGGTGGCGATCCTCGCCGGCCCCGGATTCGTCGGCGCCTTCGCCGGTGCCACGTTCCTCTCCAGCCTGGACGGAGCAGTCGCGAAGCCGTGGGTCGCGGGCCTGCTGCTCCTGCTGGGTCTCTACGTGCTCTGGCGCTTCCTCGTCCTCGGTGGGCGCCGGCCTGTCTTCAAGGCCCGCCCCGGGTCAGGGATGCTGGTTCCGATGGGCCTGGTCGGCGGCACCCTGGACGCGGTCGGGGGTGGCGGATGGGGGCCGGTGGGGACCACCACGCTGCTGTCCTCGGGGCGTCTGGAGCCGCGCAAGGTGATCGGATCCATCGACACCAGCGAGTTCCTGGTCGCCGTCGGCGGCTCGCTCGGCTTCCTCATCGCGCTCGGCTCGCAGGGGATCGAATGGGCGATCGCCGGCGCCCTGCTCGCCGGCGGTGTGATCGCCGCCCCCATCGCCGCCTGGCTGGTGCGGATCCTCCCCGCGCGGGTCATCGGCGTCGCAGCTGGCGGGCTCATCGTGCTCACGAACGTCCGCACCATCGCCGGCACCTTCGGGATCACGGGCAGTGCCGCCACGGTGCTCACCGTGGCCGTCGCTGCCGCATGGCTCCTCGCCATCGCGTGGGCCGTGCGCCAGGAGCGCACCGCCAGAGCTGCGGAGGCCGCCGAGGCGGAACTGATCGCAGCATGATCCGCCGGCTCTGCGAAACTGGGCGCTATGAGGGTCTCCACCAAGTCCGACTACGCGCTGCGCGCGCTGATCGAGATGGCCTCGGGGGATCCGAGCCGGGGTCCGCTCAGCGCTGAGGTGCTCGGGAACGACCAGGACATCCCTCGCGGATTCCTGCTGACCATCCTCGGAGACCTTCGACGGGCAGGACTCGTGCAGTCACAGCGCGGCCCGGCCGGCGGATGGCGGTTGGCCAAGCCGGCGGACGAAGTCAGCGTCGCGGACGTGATCCGGGCTGTCGACGGACCGCTGGTGTCGGTGTACGACCAGCGCCCCGAAGCCGTGGCCTACAACGGGAACGCGGCACCCCTGCAGCGGGTGTGGATCTCGGCCAGGCATGCATTGCGGAGCGTCTTCGAGCACGTGTCCATCCAGCAGCTGGCCGACGATGACCTGCCCGACGAGGTCACCCGGCGCACCGAGGACGAAGACGCCTGGCGATCGCACTGACGGCGGCCCTTCGTCCTGGACGGCCGCGCTGATCGTGACCCGTCGGCCTGGACGACAGAAGGGACGATCCGCAGATCGTCCCTTCCTGTGGTGGCTCCGACCGGCGTCGATCCGGTGACCTTTCGATTTTCAGTCGAACGCTCTACCAACTGAGCTACAGAGCCGTGACCGCCGAAGCGGCCGAGGACAAGGTTAACAGGCCTCGAGGGGTGGACCCAACCCGGGCTGCGCGGTGAGAGCGACGCCACGGGCAGGGCCGCAGGTCCCGACGGCCGAGGCTGGGGTGGCAGAGGACGTGGAGGCATCCGCGTCGCGCGCGCACCCGCGCCCCGGCCCGTCGGGCACGAGGGATCCCGTCAGGTCAGGAGACCTTGATGATCGCCTTGCCGAAGTTGTCCCCGCGCAGCATCCCGACGAAGGCGTCGGGGGCGTTGTCGAGCCCCTCGGTGATGTCCTCGGTGTAGGTGACCTCGCCGGAGGCGACCCACTGCGTCATGTCCCGCAGGAAGTCGGAGAACATCGAGCTGACGAACTCGCGCTGGATGAAGCCGCGCAGGGTGAGGCTCTTGGACAGCACGGCGCCCATCAGCTGCCCGCTGCGATCGGGGCCCTCGGGCAGCGAGGTGGCGTTGTAGTTCGCGGCCAGCCCGCACACGGGGACGCGGGCGAACTCGTTCAGCTGCGGCAGCACGGCATCCCACACGGGCCCGCCGACGTTCTCGAAGTACACGTCGATGCCGTCCGGCGCGGCCTGCTCGAGGCGGCCGGGAAGATCCGGTGCGCGGTGGTCCAGCGCCTCGTCGAAGCCGAGCTCACGCAGATGGGCGATCTTGCGCTCCCCGCCGGCGATGCCGACGGCCCGGGCGCCCTGGAGCTTGGCGATCTGGCCGACGGCGGAGCCGACCGGGCCGGTGGCGGCGGCGACCGCGACGGTCTCACCCGGCTGCGGCTTGCCGATGGCCAGCAGGCCTGCGTAGGCGGTGAACCCGGGCATGCCGAGCACGCCGAGCGCAGTGGTGACCGGGGCGGCGTCGGGGTCCAGCCGGCGCAGCCGCTCGGCGGGCTCGAGGCTGTACTCCTGCCACCCGCCGTAGGACAGGACGATCTCTCCCGCGGTGAACTCCTCGGCCCCGGATTCGACCACCTCGGAGACGGTGCCGCCGACGACGACGTCCCCGACCTCCATCGGGGCCGCATAGGACTTGGCATCGCTCATGCGGCCGCGCACGTAGGGGTCCAGCGAGATGTAGCGCGTCCGCAGCAGCACCTGGCCCGGGCCGGGGGAAGGGACGGCGACTGCGTCATGGAGGAAGTCGCTTCCGGTGGGTTCTCCGTGGGGCCTCGAACCGAGGCGGATGCGGTGGTTCAGTGCTGTCGTGCTCATTGTGCGAGCGTATGCCCGCAGGTCGGGGAGATGTCCAGGTGTGAGGCGGCGATCTCGGACACGACGAAGGCCCCGGAACCATGTTCCGGGGCCTTCGCGAGGGGCGACCCTGACCGGGCTTGAACCGGCGACCTCCGCCGTGACAGGGCGGCACTCTAACCAACTGAGCTACAGGGCCTTGGTGTTCGATCCGCTCGGCGGATCGACCTGGATAACTCTACCGGACCTTCGCGGCGCTCACAGCCACTTTGGCTGTGAGCCGTCTCGCACCTGCCGCCCGAGGGGCGGCCGACGTGGTCGGCTCCGACAGTATGCCTGGTCAGACGGTCCGCTGAGTAGAGTCTCTGGGCATGACCCACGACACCGCCGAGTCCACACCCCCGCAGCGCCTCCGCTGGTCATCGCCATCGTGGCGACCATCTTCGGCGTGATCGGCCTCGTGTCGACAGGGCGTCGCCGCACGGCAGCGGTCATCGGGACGACCTTGGGCGTCTCCCACGTGGTCGTAGCGGGGCTCGGACTGGTGGGGATCATGATCATCGGCGCAACGCTCAGCTGACGATCGAGAGCCAGTTGACGCTCGAGGGCGGCGCGCTGTCCTCGCGCGTCCGGTCCCACTGCGATGTGATGTTCTGCCCGAGAGACTCCGATGGCCTCCGGACTGGAGTCCGAAGGCCATGGTCGAGTTCTTCAGAGCAGGTCAGAGGAGTACCCCCAACGGGATTCGAACCCGTGTCGCCGGCGTGAAAGGCCGGTGTCCTAGGCCGCTGGACGATGGGGGCCCGGACAGCGAAAACTGCCCGCCGCAGAGCATACCTGCCCGTCGCGCATGCCGCGCGCGCACTGCCGGTCGATGCGGCGTATCCGACATCCGCCTCGAGCGCTCTCACGTCCCGCCCCGCTTTCCGTGCTCATTCCTTCCGCGCTTCCTGCGCACCTCTCCTCCGCCCGTGACGGTTGCATGTCGGTCTGCCCATCAGGCGCTGGGCGTGAGCGTGGTTCGATGGCTCCATGATCACGATCAGCCGCGAGGAGTTCGAGGAAGCGGTCGACGACGCCCTGGACTCCCTGCCCGAGGAGGTCGCCCGCTCCATCGCCGAGGCGAATGTGGCGATTCTGGTCGAGGAGGAGCCCAGCCACGAGCACTCCGCCGGCACCGAGCTGCTGGGTCTGTACGAGGGCATCCCGCTGGACAAGCGCAGCGTCTTCGACGGCTTCGCCCAGCCCGACCGGATCTTCATCTTCCGCGGCCCGCTGCAGCGCACCGCCGTCTCCCGCGAGCACCTCGTGGAACAGATCGCCGTGACGGTGCTGCACGAGCTCGGCCACCTCTTCGGCATCAGCGACGCGCGCCTGCACGAGCTCGGCTGGGGCTGAACGGCCGCTCAGCCCTCGACGGCGGGATCCACGTCGAGGTCGCTGAGGCCCGCTTCGTGGGCGATGATCGCGATCTGGACGCGATTGGTGCAGTCGAGCTTGGCGAAGATCTTCGAGACGTGCGCCTTGACCGTCGCCTCGCTCATGAACAGGCGCATCCCGATCTGCGCGTTCGACAGCCCCGCGCCCACGGCGCCGAGCACCTCCGTCTCACGCTCGGTGAGCTGGTCCAGCCCGGGGTGGCGCTCCTGGCGGGAGCCGGGATTGGCGTCGGAGAAGTGGGAGAGCATCCGGCGGGTGATGGTGGGGGAGAGCATGGCGTCACCGCCGGCGACCACGTGCACCGCCCGGGCCAGCTCCTGGGGCGGGGTGTCCTTCAGCAGGAAGCCGCCCGCCCCGGCCTCGAGCGCCTGGAACACGTACTCGTCCATGTCGAACGTGGTCAGCATGATGATCTTCGGCGGGTCCGGCAGGGCCGAGACCGCTTTGGTGGCGGCGATGCCGTCCATGCCGGGCATGCGCACGTCCATCAGCAGCACGTCGGGCCGATGCTTGTGCACCAGCGGCACCGCCTCGGAACCGTCCGCGGCCTGGCCGACGATCTCGAGCGTGGGATCGGCCCCCAGGATCATCGCCAGCCCGGCGCGCACCAGGGAATCGTCGTCGATCAGTCCCACGCGCGTCACGTTGTCGTCGGCCACGGGATCACCGCCCTCACTTCGAAGCGTCCATCATCGGTGGGCCCCGACGTGATCGTCCCACCCGCATGGGCCACGCGGGTCTCGATGCCCGACAGTCCCATCCGGGCCCCGGGCAGATCAGTCGTGAACCCCTTGGGCAATACATTACTGACCTCGATGATCAGCTCCGTGCCGGGCTCGCCGATCAGGGCGACCCGGGCCTTGGTGTGCAGGGCGTGCTTGTGGATGTTCGTCAGCCCCTCCTGCACGACCCGGTACGCGGTGCGCGCCAGCGGATCGGGGACGGGATCGTCGATGAAGTCGAACAGATCCACTGTGATCCCCGCATCCTTCGAGGTCTCCACCAGGCGTCGCACGTCCTCCCACGTCGGCTGCGGCATCAACGGGGCTTCCTCGCCGTCGCTGCGCAGCACGCCCAGCACCTCCCGCAGCTCCGACAGCGCGGTGGTCGCCGTCTGCCGGATCAGCGCGGCCGACTGCTCGACCTGCGCCCGCTCCAGGTTCGAGTTGACCTCGAGCGCCCCGGCCTGCAGGGCGACCAGCGAGATCTTGTGGGCGACGATGTCGTGCATCTCCCGGGCGATGCGGGTGCGCTCGGCGCGGCGGGCCTGCTCCTCCGCCGCGGCCTGGCCCGTCTCCGCCTGCTCGGCGCGCTTGTGCAGCTGCGCCAGCAGCATGCGTCGCGTGGAGGTGTACATCCCGGTCGCGGCCGCCGCGGCGACCACGAGCACCGTCAGGACCAGGCCCATGACCGTCCCCGTCGTCGAGATCGCAGGACCCTGCAGCGCCGCCACCGGCACCGCCCCCGAGGCCACCGCGAGCACCGAGACCAGGAAGGTGCGCAGGCGGCTGCTGCTGCGGGTGGCATAGGCGTAGGTGACGATGATCAGGATGGCCAGCGACCATGACAGGGAGTTCAGCGCGAGCACCAGCGGCAGCAGCCACGGCCAGTGACGGTGCCGGAACATCAGTGCCCCCGCGAGCAGAGCGGCGAGCCCGGCCCGCCACCACTCGCCGGGGCTGGTCGCCGTGAGCACCAGCAGGACCACTTCGATCCCCACCACGGCGAGGACCAGCACTTCCTGCCAGATCCGGCGCACGGGCGCTCCCAGTTCCTCCACGTCGACACTGTATCGGCGCCCGAACTGCCTGCGGCGTCCAGATCCCCGTCGCCGGACCCATCCAGCCGGAGGTCGAGCCGCGCATCGACGGAGGTCGTAGCACGGCCGACGGGAACCACTGAGGATCCCGACGTTCGTCATCGAGCGCCTGACCGCCGGTCGCTGTCGCGAGCAGACCGCCGGGGAGGAGGCTCGGGACCATGACGACGAACACCGGCCCCCGTGACGAGACCCCCAGCGGCGACAACGGCACCCGCGACCCCTCCGCGCCCACCCTCACCGCCGGCAGCGCAGCCCTTGAGGTGCGCTCCGTGACCAAGCGCTACGGCGGCCGTGCCGCCGTGGACGATCTCAGCTTCGTCTGCCACCCCGGCACCATCACCGGCTTCCTCGGTCCCAACGGTGCCGGGAAGTCCACCACCCTGCGGATCCTCACCGGCCTCGCCGAGCCCGACGCCGGCCAGGCCCTCGTCGGCGGCGCGGACTACCGCAGCCTCGACCACCCCGCGCGCATCATCGGCGTGATGCTCGATGCGCGCGCCCTGCACAGCGGCCGCACCGGGCTGGAGACCCTGCGCCTCGCGGCGCGCACCATCGGCATGCCGCCGGCCCGGGCCGACGAGGTCCTCGAGATGGTCGGGCTCGCCGACGCCGGCGCCAAGCGCGTGGGCGGCTACTCCTACGGCATGCGCCAGCGCCTCGGCATCGGCGTCGCCCTCATCGGCGACCCCGCCGTGCTCGTGCTCGACGAGCCCGCCAACGGCCTGGACCCCGAGGGGATCCGCTGGATGCGTCGCCTGCTGCGCTCCTTCGCCGATGCCGGCGGCACGGTGCTGCTGTCCAGCCACCAGCTGCGCGAGGTCCAGGCCACCGTCGACCGGCTGGTGGTGATCGCCGGCGGCCGGCTGGTGAAGGAGGGCACGCTCGAGGACCTCACCGCCGGCGGCGGCACCCACGTGCGGGCCCTGAACCCGGCGGCGCTGATCACTGCCCTGGACAAGCACGGCATCGCCTACGAGCACCGCCCCGGAGAGGTGCTCGAGGTCAGCCTCGCCCCGGAGGACGTCGGCCGCCTCGCCCTGCGTGAGCAGATCGTGCTCACCTCCCTCGGTGCGGCCGACGGCGGCGGCCTCGAGGAGATCTTCTTCGCCCTGACCGGGCAGACCGAGCCGGAGGCCGCCGACGGGGGCTCATCGCTCGCCCAGCCCATAGAGCCCGCGTCGGTCTGACTCCGCGCGCCCCCACCGAGGGACCGCGGCCGCTTTCCCTCACGGGCGCCCGCGCTCGATCCCGAGCGTGACGCCCTGCCCGTGACCTTCATCGACTCTTCCGAGGAGACCCCCATGCGCCCCCTGCTCGACATCCGCGCCTATCTCGATACCCGCGCCGCCGCCATCATGGTGGCCATCAGCCTCATCCTCGTCGCCGCGTTCGCCGGTCTCGGCGGGCTCCTCCAGCCCGCGCTGCTGCCCATGAACACCTCGGACCTCGAGTTCACCGTCATCACCCTGTCCCTGCCGCTGTCCCTGATCATCCCGATCATCGCGGTGCTGATCACCGCGGGGGAGTGGTCCGACGGCTCCATCCAGGTCACTCTCCTGCAGCGCCCCGGGCGCCTGGCGGTGCTGGCCTCGAAGACGCTCGCCGCGATCGTGGTGGTCGGTGTGCTGGTGGCGCTCTCGCTCGCACTCGCCGCACTGGCCACCTGGATCGGCGGTGAGATGCTCGGCGACGGCGCGTCCTTCGACACGCTGGACGCCGTGCTGACCACACAGCTGTCCCTGCTCGCGGCCACGCTGCTGTTCTCGCTGGCCATGGGCCTGGCCCTGCAATCGACCGTGCTCGGCCTGATCGCCGCGATCGGGTTCCCCTTCGTGGTCGGCACCGCCTCCGCGGTCGGAGTCCTGACCGGCTCCGAGTTCCTCACCGACTTGGTACGCGCATTCGACCTGCAGACCGCCGCCACGGCCTTCGGGAACGGGGAGGCGACAGCCTTCGAACTGATCCCGCTGGTGCTGCTGGTGATCCTCCCGGCCGCGTTCGGGATCTGGCGCTGGTCGCACCGCGAAGTCGGATGACCCTCGGCGAGCCGACGGAGACGGAACGTCGCAGCCTGACACCCCGGACCAGAAGCTAGGACGGCAACGGACCCGGCCCGAGGCGGGTGGCGCGGCCCGAGCGGGACCCGGCGAGGCCTAGGATGGCCGGGCCCCGCTCCTCGCGCGCATCCGACCCGCGGCCGGGTCCGATCGTCGGATGAGCGCTGCGGGGCTGCACTCCTCGGCGGCCCCGTCGCCCCGGTCCCGTCCGTCCTCAGACAAGGAAACACCGCATGACCTTCGCAGGCCTGTCGCCTCGTCCGTTCGCCCGCATCACCGCAGCGGCGGCAGCGGCGGTCCTGCTGATGGCGGGGTGCACCCAGGACGACGTCGGCCCCGACCGGAGCGCCGGCTCGGCCAGCGACGGCGGCGGCGCCACCCAGCACGCCCCCGCCGGAGAAGCGGATCTGCCCCTGACGGAGATCGGGACCTCGGCCGCCCAGGACCTCGGCACGGACCCCGCCACCGACCCGGCCTACGCCGAGTACTACGAGCAGTCCATCGAGTGGGGCGAGTGCGAGGACGTCGCGAACCCGGACGCCGAGTGCGGGACCATCACCGTCCCCCTGGCGTGGAACGATCCGTCGGCCGGGGACATCGAGATCGCCGTCGCCCGTATCGCGGCCACCGGCGAGGCCACCGGATCCCTGGTGGTCAACCCGGGCGGCCCGGGCGCCTCCGGCGTCAACTTCCTGGAATCGGCGCCGTACTTGATCTCTCCCGAGGTCAGCTCCTCCTACGACCTGGTCGGCTTCGACCCCCGCGGCGTCGCCCGCTCGGCCGGCATCGAGTGCCTCAGCGACGAGGAGACCGACGAGTACCGCTCGGTCACCGCCGAGGCGGGGACCCCGGAGGCCGACCAGCTCGCCGAGGAGTGGAACACCCGTCTGGCCGACGCCTGCGAGCAGAACTCGGGGGACGTGCTGGCCTACCTCGACACCTACTCCGCGGCCCGCGACATGGATGTGCTGCGCGCAGCACTGGACTCGGAGCAGCTGGACTACCTCGGCTACTCCTACGGCACCTACCTCGGGGCCACCTACGCCGATCTCTACGCCGACCGGGTCGGCAAGTTCGTCCTGGACGGCGCCATGGATCCCACGATCACGATGGACGAGCTCTCCGCCGGGCAGGCCGAGGGCTTCGAGCAGGCCACCGAGGCGTTCCTGCAGGATTGCCTGGACAGCGCCGATTCGTGCCCGTTCTCCGGGGACCCCGCGGCTGCCAAGGACGAGCTGATCTCGTTCTTCGAGTCCGTCGATGACGAGCCGCTGGAGACCGACGATCCCCAGCGGCCGCTGACGGGCGCGCTCGCGCGATCGGCCGTGATGTCGATGCTGTACAGCGACCAGTCCTGGACGGAGGGCCGCGAGGCGCTGACCGCCGCCATGGAGGGGGACGGGCAGCCGCTGCTGGCCATCGCGGACCGCTCCGCCGAGCGCCTGCCCGACGGCACCTACCGCACCAACTCGACCTACGCGATCACCGCCGTGAACTGCCTGGACCATCCCGGCATCGCCGACGAGCAGTGGCAGGACCAGGAGGCTGAACGACTCGCGGAGGAGTTCCCGACCTTCGGGCCGACCATGGGCAACGACAACTCGCCGTGCGCCCAGTGGCCGGAGCCCGCGCTTCGCGAGCCCGCGCCGATCGCCGCGGAGGGCGCCGGCCCCATCGTGGTGATCGGCACCACGGGCGATCCGGCCACCCCGTACAAGTGGGCCGAGAGCCTCGCCGACCAGCTCGACAGCGCGAGCCTGCTGACCTTCGAGGGCAACGGCCACACCGCCTACGGGCGCTCCGGCGGCTGCATCGAGGAGCAGGTGGACGCCTACCTCCTCGAGGACACGGTCCCGGAGGACGGGCTGACCTGCTGAGCGTGACGCGGATCGCGGCCAATCGCTTTGCGCCCGCCACCGCGAGTCCCGTACAGTGATGCGGTCCGCCATGTGACCGGCGGGAACGCCGCCTTAGCTCAGTCGGTAGAGCGATTCACTCGTAATGAATAGGTCGCCGGTTCGATTCCGGCAGGCGGCTCGGCAGGTCAGAGAACGAAACGCCCCGCTCTCCATCTTGGAGGGCGGGGCGAATTGTGTTCATCGGGTGTTCATCCGACCCTGGCGTCCATCTCGCTCTCACGTCATGCTGGCCCCATGGGCGATCTCGCTGTCTTCTCCGCGCATCAGCAGGGTGCCGCGGGGTGCGGTGCCAGGTCGAAGTGCCTAGTGTCGTGGACTCGGGTTGCTTCGGACGAGCGGAAGGTGGGGGCAAGATTCTTCGCCCCCACCTTCCGACTGTGCGACGCGTGCTAGCTGTTAGCCCTTCTTCCCGAGGGCGGGGAGTGAGCGCTGCTCTTCGAGCTTCATAGCGACGCCCAGTACGAAGAAGGTTGGAGCCCATTGACCGACGAACAGACCCCAGCGGTCGGCTTGAGCGCGCGAGTCACTGGACTTCATGGCGGACATTGTCCACTGGGCGACCGTCAGGCCGATCGACGCAAAGCCGGCGGTGTACATGTGGTCCGACCTCAGTCCGAGGTCGCTCAGCATCTTGAGCATGATGTTCTCCATTCAGTGAGGTGGTGCGGTTGTTGTACGGGGGGTCTTCCTGCTTGTTGAACCCGCCCTTCACCTCCCGGTGGCCTTCTCGACCGGGGTGAGCCTGTCTGTGGTGTCGTAGAGAGGCGGATGGGGGCTCCGGCGTCGGTTCCCTCTCGGTCACCCGAGCTGGGTCGCGGTGGCGGTGCGGCCTGGTCGGCGCCGGGGCAGGAACGACAGGGCGATCATGGTGACGCCGAGGACGAAATGGAGCCAGTCATCGGCGGTGTTCAGCGGCACGAAGTTGGCCATCGATTCCTCGCCGATGACGAGGCCGTATATCGACAGCACCAGGTAGACGATGCCGCCGATCAGCAAGTAGAGACGGGCAAGGGATGCGCGGCTGGCCAGGGCAATCCCGGCGACGCCGTACAACAGATGCACGACGTTGTGCAGGATCGAGACCTGGAAGATGCCCAGCAGCATCGCTTCAGATTGATGCCCAGCGAACTGCATCGAACCGACGTCGCTCGTCAGGCCGGGGATGAACCCTGCTATCCCGACGAGAAGAAAGACGCCACCGTACACCAGGGCCGCGATCTGAACTGGGGTACGGCCGAGCTCATTCACAGTGGGGGAGCGGTCAGGCGTATTCATCAGCAATCCTCCGTTCACTTGAGCCTCGCTCAGGTGCCGCGAGGACACGAGGAGCGTGATGTCTATGGGAACTTCGATGACAGCGTGTCCACCTTGACTCTCTTGTCGACTACGTGTCCTGAGTCACAACCTAGCCCCTGGTGAGCGGTGGACTCAAAGGATCCGACCGATCGGAATGAAAGCTACCTCGAAGACTGGGGTTCTGTGGACGGGGATCGACTGCTCACCCTGGCCCGGATCTACCGGCCAGTCGAGCTCGACACCTTCCCCTGCGTCGATCTTCACCCGGCCCGTAGTTGCCACGTCGGCCCCCTGATAGGACTTGTGGCGTTCACGACAGCTGCCCTCGGTGTGGCCATTAAGCGAGGTGGGCGCGGCTGACTCCGCTCAGCAGTCCTGGACTGAACATGGCTGATCTCCACGGCGTGAGATTCCCGTCGCGCGCACTCCTCGACGTCGGGGCCGGAGCCGGACCGCATAAGGTCATCCCGACACCCCGCCGAGTCACAGGAGCACCCATGGACCGCGACAGCCTGACCACGTTCATCGCGAGCACGATCGCCGGCCCCTCGGGCCGGCACGACGCCAGCGACTTCGATCTCGACGCCATCGCCGACGACCTCCAGCAGCTGGCCGAGAGCAAGAACCTAGACAGCGTCGAGGACCTCCGCACCGCTGACTTCTGGGCCGCCGTGGAGAAGCACC
>NZ_JBZXYT010000043.1:0-19393 GCF_059391765.1 Brachybacterium sp. SYSU DS0246
TTTTTAAACTCACAAAATACAGCGCACAAACACCGGCGTGCGGGGGGGGGTGGGGGGCGGGCCCCCCCCTCTCGGGGGGGCCCGGGCCCGCTCAGCTACACCTTTTTGCCAGCCAGCCAGCCAGCCAGCGGGCCACCCGGCTCAGCCAGCCGGGTACGGCTCAGCCAGCCGGGCAGCCAGCCAGCCGGGCAGCCAGCCGGGCAGCCAGCCAGCCGGGCAGCCGGGCCCGGCTCAGCTGGGCCCGGCCCGCCTGGCTCAGCCGGCCTGGGCGGCGGCGATCGCGTCGCGCACCGAGCCGTCGTGCTGCTCGAGCAGCTGTGAGGCCTCATCGACCGGGACGTCGGCCAGGGCGGTGACGATCGCGGTCTTCAGCTCCCCGCCGGTGTTCTCGAGCAGAGCCCGGGCCGCGGCGTCCTCCAGGCCGACGGCCTCGCGCAGGATCCGCACGGTGCGCTCGCGCAGCTTCGCGTTGGTGGCCACCACGGAGACCATGAGGTTCTGCCAGGTCCGGCCCAGGGCGATCATGGTGGCCGTCGAGAAGCCGTTCAGCGCGAGCTTCTGCGCCGTGCCCGCCTTCAGCCGGGTGGAACCGGTGACGACCTCCGGACCGGTGTCCAGCAGCAGATGCAGCTCGGCATGCTCGGCGAGCGGCGCGCGGGGGTTGCTGGAGATCAGGGCGGTCAGCGCCCCGGCCTCCGCGCCCGCTTCCAGGGCGCCGCGCACGTAGGGCGTGGACCCGCTCGCGGCGATCCCGATCACCACGTCGTCGGCGCCCAGCCCTTCGGCGTCGCGCCGTCCGGCCTCGGGGGAATCCTCGGCGTTCTCCACGGCGCTGACCAGTGCCTCCGGCCCGCCGGCGATGTGGCCGACGATGCGACCCGGTTCGAGCTGGAAGGTGGGCAGCAGCTCGCTGGCATCGAGCACGCCCAGGCGCCCGGAGGTGCCGGCGCCGAAGTAATGCACGGTGCCGCCGCGACGCATCCGCTCCGCCGTGGCATCTACCAGTCGTGCCAGGTCCGGCAGGGCGGCGTCGACCGCGTCCACCGCCAGGCGACTCTCGTCGTTCAGCAGCCGCAGCACCTCCTGGGTGGGCAGGTCGTCGAGGGTGCTGCTGCGGGGATTCCGCTGCTCCGTGGGCGGCAGGGCGGAGGAGTCTCCGCCGCCTGGCGGCGTGGATTCCGGGGCGCTCGGGCGTGGAGTGGTCATGGTCAGCGGGTCCTGTCCTCGGAGGTGGGCGTATCGGCGGGCGGTGGCCCACCGGCCGCGGGGGTCCCGGTCGGGCCGTGGCCCGCCGGCTCGAGCGGTGCCGGCCGCGGGGGATGAGTGAGCGAGAGCAGCCCGCCGACGATGCAGGTGACGATGACGCCGAGCAGCGGGTACCACTGCCAGGCCACCCACACCTCGCCGGTCACGTACTTCTCCATCACGAAGAAGAAGGCGTTGACGGCCACGGCGAGCACGAAGGCGATATTGGCGTCGCGCTTGTCGGCCCGCTTGTTGACGATGCCGAACACGAACGCGCCGAGCAGCCCGCCGTAGGTGATGCCGGCGACGCCGAGGGCGAGCACGACGATGTTGCCCTCGTCGGAGCGGAAGAAGGTCGCCGGGGCGATGAAGGCCAGGCCCCAGCCGATGGTGGCCCAGCGGCCCACCCGCAGCCCCTGCTGGTCGGTCAGCGGGGTGCGACGCAGCCGCCCCACGACGTCGGTGACCGTGGAGGAGGACAGCGCCGACAGCGACGAGGACAGGGTCGACATCGCCGCGGCGAGGATCCCGGCCAGCAGCAGCCCGGAGATGCCCGTCGGCAGACCCTCGACGATGAACAGCGGGAACACCTCGTCGTCGCGGGTCAGGCCCATCTCCTGCGGGGTGGCGTGGTCGTAGTAGCCCCACAGGGCGAGGCCGACGACGAGGAAGATCGCGAACTGCACGAAGACCATCACCCCGGACCAGATCAGGGCCTTCTGGGCCTCGAGCTTGGAGCGGCAGGTCAGCAGGCGCTGGACCACGAGCTGATCGGAGCCGTGGGAGGCCATCGCGAAGATCGCGCCGCCCAGCAGGGAGGGGATCAGGGAGGCGTCGTCGCTGAGCGGGTTGCCGGCCAGCACGAACATCTGCGTCTTGCCGGCCTCCGCGGCGTCCCCGAGCCATCCCAGGCCCAGGGTGGAGGTGACCACCACGATGGTCAGCAGGCCGCCGGCGACGTACAGCAGCATCTGGACCACGTCGACCCACACCACGGCCTTGATGCCGCCGATGAACGTGTAGGCGATGGTGACGACGGCGAGGACGACGGTGATCACGAAGTAGTTCGTGTGCAGGCCCAGCCCGTCGAGGATGACCTTCAGCGGGATCGCGGCGGCCAGCACGCGGATCCCGTCGGCCAGCAGGCGCGTGAACAGGAACGTCACCCCGGCGGTGGTCTGGGTGCTCGATCCGAAGCGTTTGCCCAGGTAGGCGTAGGCGGTGACCATCTCGCCGTCGTAGTAGCGCGGCAGCATCACGAACGCGACGACGATGCGGCCGACGATGTAGCCGATGCCGAGCTGGAGATACGAGATGTTCCCCAGGTAGCTCATCACGGGGATCCCGATGACGGTCAGGGCGCTGGTCTCCGTGGCGACGACGGAGAGGCACACGGCCCACCAGGGCAGGTTGCGCCCGCCCAGGAAGTAGTCCTTCAGGCCGGACTGGCGCCCGCTGAGGCGCAGGCCCAGCCAGGCCGTCGCGACCAGGTACGCGACGATGACCAGGAGGTCGAGGATCTGCATGTCAGGTCTCCTGCTGAGGGGTCGGGGACGTGGGGGAGGGGATCGGGGCGGCAGCGGGGGAGGAAGCGGGCTCACGGCCGGCGCCGGTGCCAGGTGCGGGAGCGGAGCCGACGACGCGCAGGCGCCGGGGCGACCGTGGCAGCGGGTCGGGCAGCTGCAGGGGCCTCGCGCCGGGGCTGAGGCGGCCGGCGATGGTGGCGTGGGAGGCGCCCGTGGCCGAGGGGAGGGTGCCGGGCAGGCCGTGCCAGGTCAGCCAGCCCAGCAGCGCCATCAGGCAGGCTTCCTTCGCACCCTCGGGCAGGCCGAACGCCTCGTCGGTGGTGGCCAGCGAGACGCTCTCGCCCAGTTCGGTGCGCAGGGCGTCCATCAGCACGGGATTGCGGGTCCCGCCACCCGAGGCGACCACCGCGGTGACGCTGTGCTGGCGGCTGGCGTCGGCCACGGTGCGGGCGGTCAGGGCGGTCAGTGTCGCCATCACATCGAGCCCGTTCACGTGCGGATGGGCGCGCAGGCGCTCATCGAGGTAGTCGGCGTTCAGCTGCTCCTTGCCGGTCGACTTCGGCGCGGGCCGGGAGTAGTAGGGGTCGGCGAGGAAGCGGCTCAGCAGGTCCTGGTCCACGGTGCCCTGGGCCGCGAGAGCACCGTCGGCGTCGCAGTCCAGGCGGCCCTCGCTCAGGCGCGAGGCCATGAGATCGATCAGGGCGTTGGCGGGGCCGGTGTCGAACGCGATCGTCTCGCGACGGTCGGCCACCACGGTGAGGTTGGCGATCCCGCCCAGGTTCAGCAGGGCCGTCGGCTCCTCGGTCCCGGCCAGCAGCAGATGGTCCAGGATGCTCACCAGCGGCGCGCCCTGCCCGCCCGCGGCGACATCCCGGGAGCGCACGTCGCTGAGCACCGGCGCGCCGATGCGCTCGGCGATCCAGGCGGGCTGGCCGAGCTGGAGCGTCGCGCTGACGCGACCGTCGGCGACGTCGTGGCGGACGGTCTGGCCGTGGGAGACGACGAGGTCGCAGGTCAGGCCGGTGCTCGCGCACAGCTCCTCGACGGCCCCGGCGCACATCTCGCCCAGCCGGGCATCGACGCTGCTGACCAGCGACAGCGGCACGTCCGACGGTGCCAGCAGGCGCAGGATGTCCGCGCGCAGGCCGTCGGCGAAGGGGACCTCGCGGGAGGCGAGCAGTTCCATCGCCAGGTCGTCCGGGCGCCCGTCGGAGAGGTGGAGATCGACGAGGGCCACGTCCAGGGCGTCGGCGGAGGTGCCTGTCATCAGGCCGGCGATGATCACGGGTGCTGGCCTTCCCATGCCATGGTGATGCTCCTCTGCGTCCCTGCCCGCGCACGAGGCAATCGGGCGCCCTGCAGGCTACCGGTTTCCGTGCCCCGGGCGACGCTCATTCTCCGGCGCCGCCGTCACTCCGGAGGCTGCCCCCCGGCTCAGGCCAGGTCGGCCAGCTTCTCGAAGCGCTCGAGCCGCTCGCGGTAGTAGTCGGTGTGCGCGGCGACCGGTTCGACGCGGCGCAGCACCGGGACCTCGGCGATGTCGGTGCCGGGGGCGGCCTCCTCGAGCGCCATCACCGCGGCGCCGCGCATGGTCGAGCGGGAGACGGCGACGTGGTCGATCGGGGCGCCGAGCGCGTCGGAGAGCAGATGCAGCCAGCCCGGGACCGCCTCGGTCATGCCGCCGGACAGCACGATCCGCTCGGGATCCCCGCTGGCCTCGCGCAGCTGGTCGGCGATGCGCAGGAAGGTCAGCGCCACCCCTTCGAGCGCACCGCGCAGCATGTCCTCGGCGGTGGTCGAGGCGCTGATGCCTGCGAAGATCGCCCGCGAGGAGCCGCGCCACTTGGTGCCGCGCTCGCCGGAGAGGAACGGGATCACCAGCGGGGTGCCGGCCTCGGGCGGGACGGAGAAGAGCGTCTCGGTGTCGGTCTCGGTGATGTCGGTGGGGATGGCGAGCTGGGTGCGTGCCCAGTCGAGCACCCGCCCGCAGTCGCTCATGGCGGAGCCGACGAGGGTGCGGCGGTCATCGACGCGGTACGCCCACAGCCCGCTGGGCAGCGCCTGGATCTCTGTGTCCAGCAGCTGGCGGATGGCGCCGGAGGTCGCGGTGGAGATGCCCCAGATGCCGGTGCCCAGGGCGCCGATGCCCATGTTCGCGGCGAGACCGTCCCCGATCACCGGCAGCCACACGGCCCCCTTCAGCACCGGGAACTCCGTGGCCAGCGGGGTGCCGGCGACCGGCAGGGCGTCGGACGGGTTCAGCGGGGTGCCCATCTTCTCGGCATCGACCCCGCCGGCATCGAGCAGCTCGGGCACGTACTCGCCGGTGCGGCGGTCGATCATGCCGGACCACGCGGCCGAGGCGGTTCCCAGTGCCGGGGTGCCCAGCAGCTTGAACGCCACGTACTCGCCGAGCGCCATGAAGTGCGCGGTGCGGGCGAACACCTCGGGGTGCTCCTCGCGCAGCCAGGCCAGGCGCGGGACCGTGTAGGAGGAGTGCAGGCGGGCGCCGGTGCGCTCGTGGAGGGCCTCGATGTCCAGGGCGTCGGTGAGGGTCGCGACCTGGGCATGGCAGCGGGTGTCCGCGTAGGTGATGCACGGGGTCAGCGCTTTGCCGTCGGCGTCGACCGCGATCAGCGAGGACGCGAAGGTGTCCACGCCGATCCCGCAGATCTCGCCGGGCAGCGAGCCCTTGAGCACGGTGCGCAGGGCGGTGCGGATCTCGTCGACGATCTGGTCCGGGTCGATGATGCTGGTGCCGTCGTCGCGCACCGTGAACGAGTGCGCCTCCTTGTGGGTGCGCTTGGCGACCTCGCGCCCGCTGGCGTCGTAGACGGCGGCGCGGGAGCCGCCGGAGCCGACGTCGAGGCCGACGACCAGGGGGCCCTGCGCGTCGTCGGTGGGAACGTTGAATCGAGGCACGGGGTTACTCTCCTGCGGGGTCGGAAGCATCGCCCGCGCCGAGCCGGGCCGCGATGCCGCGAACTGACCGCCGAGCGCAGGGGCGTCGGACCCAGGATAGGTGGCGGCGGCGTGTGGCCGCTGGCGCGGCCACGGGTTGCCACGGTGACCGCCGTGAGGGCGCCCGTCGCACTGGTGTCGTCCCGTCCCGCTGGTTCCGCTCTGTCCCGCGGGTTCTCAGCGGTCCCGCTGGTTCCGCTGGGACTGCTCTGTCCCGCCGGTTCTACTCGGTCCCGGAACGGTCCTCGACAGGCGCGGTGAACTGGTGTTCGGTGCCGTCGGCGAACGCGAGGGCGACCTCGACCTCATCGCCGGGCTGGAGGGGCTCGGTGAGATCCATCAGCATGAGGTGGTTCCCGCCGGGCTCGAGCACAAGCTCCTCTCCTGCGGGAAGCGGGAAGCCGTTCTCCTTCACCGGCATGCTCTGCCCGTCGGAGCTGCCGGGCGCGCCCGCGTGCAGCTGCACCTCGCCGGCGGCCGGGCTCGAGGCCGCGACCAGGACCAGATCCCCCTCGGTGCCGTTGGTGAGGGTCCCGAAGACCGCGCTCTGAGACGGCATGGCTCTCGCCCAGGGGTCGTTGACCGAGAGCGTTCCGGATCCGGCTCCGCCGGAGTCCGACACCGAGGTCTCTCCGGTGGTGCCCTCGCCCTCGCGCGGAGCGCCCGCGTCACTGCAGGCCGCGAGCGTCCCGGCGGTGACGGAGAGGGGGATGAGGGACAGCAGAGCCGTCCGGCGGGACAGGCCGGTGCGGAGCCGGTGGGAGCGAGGGGGAGGCACCGTCCTATTGTGCTCCCCCGGGCGCCCGAATCGCGAAGCGTCCGACCTGACTCGGGGGCGTGACCTCTGGGTCGCGGGGAGCGGCGCCGCATCGTGCCCGAACGCGGTGTGGGACGGGGCGGCTCAGCCCCCGGGAGCCGACGCTGCAGCGGGCTGGTCCGGGACGACAGCCGCTACCGGCGGTCGCGGATCGCGTCGATCGGTCGACGTGCTGCCCAGGTAGATCACTCCCGGGATCTCCTCGGCGCGCATCGCGGCGACCGCGTGGATCCGCTCGACGATGTACTGCACGGCCGGGTTGCGCGAGGTCGCACGGCGCACCTGCACCCGCAGCCGGCGCCGCGGTGCGGGCGGATCGAGGGGGATCGCGACCACGTCGGGGCGCATGTCCCGCGCGATCACGGAGGGCTGCACGCTGACGTAGTCGCCGCTGGCGACGAAGCCGAGCACGGTGGAGTAGTCGTTGGGATTGACGTCCACGCGGGGGGAGAATCCCGCGGCGCGGCACGCCGAGCAGATCCGGTCGAACCAGTACGAGTCCAGCGGGTCGTCGGTCACCCACGCTTCCTCGGCGAGCTCCTTGAGCAGCAGCGAGGGGCGCCCGGCGAGCGGATGGCCCGCCCCCACCAGGGCCACGTACCCCTCCTCGAGGATCTCCTGGTACTCCCATTCCGCGGAGGGCCTGGAGGGTGCTTCCCCGTCGCCGACCACGATGTCCAGCCCGGAATCCTCGAGGACGCCGTCCCCCTGGCAGTCGCGCAGGGTGAGGTCGAGGCCGAGGTCGGGGTACCGGCGGCGCACGTCACGGGCGAGTTCGGGGATCCAGTCCCCGGCGATCGAGGTGGCGTAGCCGAAGCGCAGCCTGCCGATCCGACCGGAGCGGAGGTCCTTCGCAGTGCGCTCGACGGCATCGAGCGCGTCCAGGGCCGGCCCGGCCTCGTCGGCCAGGAGCCGCGCGTGCGCCGTGACGTGGATGCCGCGACCGGACCGCTCGACCAGTTCGAGGCCCGTCTCCCGGCGCAGGCTCGTGAGGTGCTGGCTGATGGCCGACGGGGTGTAGCCCAGCGCCTCGGCGCTGGCACGGATGCTGCCGGTCTCGACGACCGACCGCAGGACGCGGAGCTTGACGGGATCGAGCATGCCCCGACCGTACCGCGATTCAGCGGCACTGAACAGTAGGGTGCGAACCATCGCTTGTCCTGAACCGTCGCCGGGCTGAGGATCATGGCATGACCTCAGCACTGATCGGCATCGGCCTCATCCTTCTCATCGCTCTGATCACCGCGGTGCTCGGCACCGTGACCCGACTGCTGGCCGGCGGCATCGACGGCCCGGACGCCTCCCGCGGGGCGCCCCTGACCCTCACCGAGCGGATCGCCCGCGGCGACGAACGGATCGCCCGCGACCTCCGCCCCGACGAGACGCACCCCGTCGCCCGGACTGCCGAACGCGACGCGACGACGCGGGCGGTCGCGGCCTTCGGCCCCGACAGCCGCCAGGAGCTGGCCGTGCGCCACCCCGAGATCGTCGTGCCCACCCTGCGGTGACCGCGGCCGCCGGCACCAGCGCCGATAACGCTCGGGGCCGGCATCCGCCACCGGCGCCGCGGCCCCGGGTGCCGACGCGCCGGTCGTTCAGCTCTGTGCCGCCGGGCCCGATCCGAACCGGGGCGCGGGCAGCGGGGGAGCGGTCGCGGCCGGGTGCTGCTCGAGCCGGGCCAGAGCCTCGGTGACCCCGCGCTCGATCTGCGGGTCCTCCCCGGCGACCCACGCGTTCGGCGGCAGCGGCACCTCGATGTCGGGCTCGACACCGTAGTTCTCGATGCCCCAGCCCTCGCCCTCGAACCAGCTGGCGTACTTGGGCTGGGTGATGCCGGTGCCGTCGACCAGGTCGAAGCGGCCGTCGATCCCGATCACGCCGCCCCAGGTGCGGGTGCCGATGATCGGGCCGATCTCCATCGCTCGGGAGACGGCGCCCACGATATCCCCATCGGACCCCGCCTCCTGGTTGGTCACCAGCACCACCGCGCCGCGCGGTGCGAACTGAGGGTAGGTGCCCGGCCTCTGGTGGCGCGGATAGTCCCAGGACAGCACGCGACGGGCGAGGCGATCGGTGACCAGCTGCGAGGTGTGCCCGCCGCTGTTGTAGCGCACGTCGACGACCAGGCCCTCCTTGGTGGTCGCCTCACGCAGGTCGCGGTGCATCTGCGCCCAGCCGGAGGAAACCATGTCCGGGATGTGGAGGTAGCCGAGGCGGCCGCCGGAGAGCTCATCGACCAGGGCGCGGCGCGAAGCGACCCACGCCTGGTAGCGCAGCTGCGAGTCGTCGGCCAGGGGGAGGACCGCCACCCGGCGCTCGGCGCCGTCACGGGCCAGCACCAGCTCCGTCGGCCGGTTCGCCGAGCCGATCAGCAGGGGCTGGACGCCGTCGGGGCCCACCTCCCGGCCGTCCACGCGCACGATCGCATCGCCCACCTCGGCCGCCACGCCCGGAGCCAGCAGCGGCGAGCGGGCCTCGGGATCGGAGGAGTCGCCGGGCAAGATCGAGGTGATCACCCAGCGACCCTCGCGCTGCTCGACATCGGCTCCGAGATAGGCCGGGAGCATCGGCGGATCCGCCTGGTAGACCCCGCCCATCACGTAGGCGTGGGACGTGCCGAGCTCGCCCAGGACCTCCCACATCAGATCCTGGAAGTCGTCCTCGGTGACCAGTCGCTCGATGACCGGGTCGTACCAGGAGGTCATGGCGTGCCAGTCCATGCCGTCCATGTCGGCCCGCCAGTACTGCTGGGCCATGATCCGGTAGTTGTCCCAGAGCATGCCGCGGCGCTCGGCGACGGGGTCGACCGTCAGCCGCAGGCGGCCGGTGTCGATCGGGATGCGGGCCGGATCCTCGTCCTCCACCTTGCGGTTCGAGGGGACCTTCACCCAGCTCTCGCCCTGCTTCATGACCAGGGATTCGCCGTCGCCGGAGACCGCGAGATCGACGACCCCTTCGGCCAGCACGGTCAGCTTGCGATCGGCCAGGCTCCAGTGCTCGAGCGTGGGCCCGGGCTCCTCGCCCTCGACCCCGGCGCGCGCGGTGCCGAGCACGCCCTGCTGGGGATGGCGCAGCCACACGAAACCGCCGCTGACCGCGGTCAGGTGCGAGTACGTGCCCGAGACGACGGGGAACGGCACCAGGCGGTCCTCGACGGCGTCGAGGTCGACCCGGGTCACCGGTGCCCTGTTCGCGTCGTCGGCCCCGGCCGGAGCGGTCGAGGTCGCCGGGTGCGAGCCATCCGCGGCCGACGGGGTATGAGCGGGCCGGGCCGCGGCGGATCCCTCGGCATGCGGAGCCGCCGCCCCGTCGGCCTGCGCGGCGGGCTCCTCGCCGCCCCAGCCGTCGGGCAGCGGCCCGAACGGGTCGGCGGTGCTGCGCTCCAGCGGGATCAGGAAGGGGCGCTCGGCGTTGACAAAGCCGAGGTCGAAGACCATGTCGTCGTAGACGGTCTCGAAGGTGCGCATGGACAGCAGCGCCAGGTGCTTGCCGTCCGCGCTGAAGGCGGGCGCCGAATCCTGGTACTTGCCCGAGGTCAGCGCGCGGCCGGTGGGCTCAGGATCCTCGGTGTCCGAGATCATCAGGCGGCTGAGCATCCACGAGTTCGGCTCGGTCCACACCAGCCAGCGGCCATCCGGCGACCAGGCCAGATCCGCGACCTCGCCGCCGCTGGAGCGGCCCACCTCGCGCACATGGTCCAGGTGCGGCACGGCCGGCGCCGCCTCGCTCTCCTGCTCCCACGGGGAGACGCCGCCCGTGCCGGAGCCACCCGCGCCCGTGCTGTTCGTGCCCGCGCCCGCGCCGCCGGGACCGGTGGCGTCCGGCGTCGCCGCGCCCGTGGAGGTCGTGGCGGGGTCGACCAGACCGCGCAGGGTCACCAGGCGCACCACGTTGTCGTGGCTGGAGATCGCGATCTTGGACCCGTCGGGCGAAGGGACGGCGTGCAGGATCCGGCCCACGTCGCCCAGGTCGAAGCGGATCTCCTCGCTGCCGCCGTCCAGCCGGGACAGAGCCAGCACGTCCGAGCCGACGCCGCCGTGCTCGCGATCCGAGAGCGCCTCGGCGTCGCTGACCATGAGGGCGAAGGGGGAGCGCCCGAGGGGGCGAACCTCCCGGATGCGCACGCCGTCGGCCCCCGCGAGCAGCCGTGCCGGGCCGCCGCGGTGGGTGAGGGCATGGGCGCTGCCGCGCCACTCGACCACGCTCGAGCGGGCATCGTGCACCGGCCGCACGGCCAGCAGGTTCTCGCTCGGCGAGACGGGCCGGGGGACGCGGGACGCGCCGACCCCGGAGGCGAGGATCTCGACCTCGCGCGGCTCGGCCTGCAGCGAGTCCAGGGCGAACAGGCGGCCGCGGGAGGAGTACACGATGGTGCTGCCATCGGTCGCGGGCTCGCGCAGGTAGCCGTCCTCGGCCTGCAGCGAGGTGTGGACCTGCAGGTCGGAGCCATCCGCGGCGACGGACCACAGATTGGCCGTGGCGCGGTCGTGACGGGCCGCTCCGGGCCCGGGGGTGTCGGAGGCGAAGATCAGCCGGTCGCCGTACCAGGCGATGCGCGTCTTGGAGGCGAGGATGTCCGCCAGCAGCGGCTCCCAGGAGCGTGCGGCGTGCGCGGCGGCCGGCGCACCGAGGGCCACGTCCTCGTGCGAGATCCACAGCTTCACCGCGGTCCCGCCCTGGTAGTGCTTCCAGCCGGCCTGATCGCGGCGCCACGGGGTGGCGACCACGGTGGGGCCCGACGGGTGGATCGCGACCTCGCCCGAGCGGCCCAGCGGCAGCAGCTCGGCCTGCCCCTCCAGATCGACCGCCCACAGCTGCGCATCCCGCGCGACCGGGGCGTTGTAGCTGCTCGAGGCGACGATGCGGCCGTCGGGAAGCCAGCCGACCACCTTCGTCGAGGGCCGGCCCCACGTGGTCAGGCGGCGCGGGGTGGTGGATCCGTCGGCCGAGACCACCCAGACCTCGGGGCCGCCGGAGGTGCGGGAGGTGTAGGCGACGTGAACGCCGTCGGGCGAGAACCGCGGATAGGCGACGGGGGCGCCCTCGTCGGTCAGTCGCCAGGCGCGGCCCCCGGCCAGGGGCGCGAGCCACACGTCGTTCGCGGCGGTGAAGACGACGGTGTCGCCACGGACATCGGGGTGGCGGAGGTAGGCAGCGTGAGCAGGCGTCGATGACATGGTCATCAGCCTAAGTGTGAGCGGCGGCGCAGGGGCGTGCTCAGCCGAGCGCGCCGGCGATGACGCCGTTGGCCCGGTGCAGCGAGATCGCGAGATCGGCGCGGCTGACGGACTTCTCTCCCGCCCAGACATCCTCCGCGAGAGAGGCGGGCACCATGCCCGCTGCCTCGAGCCAGGCCACATCGCGGAGCGTCGAGGCCGATTCCGGAGCTTCCGGCGCCTCGGGCAGCGATGTCGCGGCCGACGGATCCCACGTTGCTCCGTATCCGGCCAGGGCCGGGCGCAGCAGCGCCGCCAGCATCCCGGCGACGCAATCGCGGGTGGCGTCCTCCTCAGGGCGGACGCGCAGGTCGGGGTCGCCCCACACGGCGCCGCGGCCGTGCAGCCACAGCAGCGCGGTGGCGATCTCGACGTCGTCCCCGAGGTCGGTGATCAGCGCCGGCGCGGTCTCCCGCGGCACGGCCGGGGCCCCGGCGAATCGGTGCAGGGCCAGGGCCACGGCGCCGCGGGTGAGCACAGCATCGGGGGAGTAGGCGCCGCTGTCATCGGCGGGCTGGACGCCGGTCTCGTCGGCCCAGCGCATCGCCTCCAGGCCGGGCGCGTCATCGGGAACATCGGTAAACGGGCTGGTGACCGGCGCGTTGCCGGCTCCGGCGCCTGCGGAGGCCGAGGTGGCTCCGCCTGCGGTCCGGCTCAGCAGTGCCCCGGCGGTCACCGAGCTGCCGATGGCCGCCGCCGCGGTGCCGGCGACCAGGAAGGCCCGGCGGCGCAGGTCGCGGCGGGGAGCGGCGCCCCGGACCACCGTGGACTCCGCAGGTGTGATGGTGGCGGGCGGAGAGGTCGGGACCGGATCGGGCAGGCGGTCGGCGGGGGCATGAGTCGATGCCGCAGCGGCGGAGGCGTCGCTGGTGGCCGGGCGGGGCACCCGGTCCTGTCGCAGGCGCGGGGCAGGCGGTCGTCTCACAGCCACTGCAGCTCCCGCATCCGTTGCAGGATCGCCCAGCTCACGGCGAGATTTCCCCAGCCGTTGAGGTGGATGCCATCGGGTGCGCGGAGCTCCGGCGGGGCCACGTGCATCTCGAGCGCACCCTGAGTGCCCGCCTGCCCGAGCAGGCCCAGCGGGGCCAGTGGCGGGCAGCACAGGCCCTCGGCCGAGGTGAGGAGCGTGGCGAGGTCGAGGAAGTGGTCGCCGTAGCGGCGCTGCTGCTCCTCGTTGACGGCGAGCACCGCCTCGGCCGTGTCCGAGCCGACCGGATCGTAGGCCGTCGGCCACTGTCCCAGCACCAGGGTGTCGTGCTCGGGATCGTCGGCGGCGTCCCACATCCGCTGGGTGTCCTCGAGGACCCCGTCGACGTCGAGAATGTTGTTCTTGCCCATCCACAGCACCTGGCGGGACCCGGCGGCCACCTCGGCGAGGGAAGAGGTGAAGACGCCATCGGCGACCGGAGAGGCCGGATCCTCGGGCGTGAAGAACCAGGTGCCGCTCGAGCCGTCGAGCTCGCCCGGCACGCCGTCGACCGTGCCCGGGATGCGCAGCGGCCCGGCCGGGGCGAGCCCGGAATCGAGCTCGGCGCGCACACGTCCCGTCCCGGCTTCGGGGCTGCCGACGCAGGCCAGCCGCGGGGTGTCCAGGCCCCGCATCAGCAGGGTGTGCGGGGACCTGGTGGCGCCGACCCCGAAGCAGTGGACGCTCGCGGGCGCGGCAGCCAGCGCCAGGTGCTCGTGGATCCGGACGGTCAGCGGCGTGCCCTCGTAGCCGCGCTCGGAACTCATCGAGGACGAGCCCCACAGCGTCAACGGGCGCGTGGTCTCCGGGGCGAGCAGGTGGCGGGATGCCTCGGTGCCGGGAGCGGACTGGTGAGGCTTCGCGGGGAGGGGTGCGGCAGGCGCGGCCGGTACGGCGGCGATCTGCGGCGCGGGCATCGCGGTCCTCCGAAGGCGGTGCTGAGCGAGCGCCCCGATCAGCACCCGCGGACCTTCACCTTACGGGAGAATCGGTCATCCCGGCAGGGGTCGGCGGTGTGATCCGGCCGGGCGCCGACGATGCCGCGGAGGCGCGAGCCGGGGCGGCTCGGACGGTGCGGCTCGGACGTGTGGCCAGGCCGGGCCGTGGAGGCGGCGAGCCGGGGCCCTCGACAGCGTCAGGTGACGGGGTCGCCGGTCACCGGTCCCTCCGTGTTCGGCTTCCACCCCAGGTCAGGGGCGACATGCTGAGCGAAGCTCTCCAGGATGTGCAGGTTTAGCTCGACTCCTGCCTGCGAGGGGATCGTGAGCATCAGGGTGTCCGCGGACTGCACGGCGGCATCGGCCTTCAGCTCCTCGATCAGCTGATCCGGCTCGCCGACGAAGGTGCGGCCGAAGGTGGAGCGGTGCCCGTCGATGATGCCGATCTGATCGGCGCCGTCCCCGGGGCGCATGCCGAACATCAGCCGGTCCTGTTCGGTGACGACGGGGAAGACGCTGCGGGAGACGGAGACGCGGGGAGCGTGAGTGTGGCCGGCAGCGCGGAAGGCAGTGCGGAACCGCTCGATCTGCTCGGCCTGGAGGTCGGCGAACTGGGCACCGGTGGCCTCTGTCAGCAGTGTGGAGCTCATGAGGTTCAGGCCCTGGCGGCCGACGTTCTCCGCACTGTCCCGGGATCCGGCGCCCCACCAGATGCGGCGGACCAGATCCGGGGAGTAGGGCTCGAGCCGCAGGTCGGCGCCGGGGGTGACCGGGGCGCCATAGGGCTGCTGGGCGGCGCGGGCCATCGGTTCGCCCTGGATGGCCTGCATGAACAGGTCGAACTTCTCGCGGGCGATGTCCGCACCACGCGGGTCGGTGGACCCGGTGTAGCCGAAGGCCTCCCAGCCGCGGTCGGCCGGTTCGGGGCTGCCTCGCGAGACGCCGAGCGCGACCCGGCCGTCGGCGATCAGGTCGAGAGCCGCCGCCTCCTCGGCGAGGTACAGCGGGTTCTCGTAGCGCATGTCGATCACGCCGGTGCCCACCTCGATCCGCTGCGTGCGGGCGGCGACCGCCGAGAGCAGGGGCATGGGGGAGGCGGACTGCGGGGCGAAATGGTGGACCCGGAAGTAGGCGCCGTTGACGCCCAGCTCATCGGCGCCGACGGAGATGTCGATCGCGTCGTGGAGCATCTGGCGGGCGTCGAGGCCGCCCGCACCGGGGCCGTTGCCGTAGTGGCCGAAGCTGAGGAATCCGAAGGCTCGCATGATGGCTCCAACGCTAGGCGGTTATTGAATGTTCCACAACCCGTGGCGGTGTCATGGACAGTGCGGAAAGCCCGGAGCCCGGCCCCGGAGCGCTGAGCCGGAGCCGTGGGCTGTGGCCCCTCGGTCTCAGCGCTCCTGTTGCCCGCCGACCACGATCGCCCACAGCACGCCGAAGCGATCCTTGACCTGTCCGTAGTGGTCACCCCACGGTGCGGGCTCGAAGGGCATGACCAGTTCGGCGCCCGTCGAGGTGAGCTTCTCGATCAGGGCCCGGCCCTGGCCGACCGACTCCAGGCCGATCAGGTACGAGTACACGTCCGACTCCAGCGGGGGCAGCTCCTCGCCGGGTGCGGTGAGGGCGTCGCCGCCGGCAAGGGTGACCAGACCGCCGTGCAGCTGCGCGTGCGCGATCGAAGCCGGCGGCGGGGTGAACGGGAAGCCCGACAGGTCCGGGAAATCGTCGTAGGTCATGATCTGGAGCTCGCCGCCGAACACCTCGCGGTAGTACTCGAAGGCCTCGCCGGCGTTCCCGGGGAAGGTGATGTAGGGGCTGAACTGCGGAGCTGCCATGGCGATCTCTCCCGGACGTCTCGTGCCTCATCTGGCGGGGCGGCGCCTGCGCTGCGGTGCGCGGCCGTGTTCAGTGTGGCACGGGGTCGTGACGGAGCCCAGGGTGACCAGGCGGGCGAATGCAGGGCGCCTCTCACCGTCTTCGTGACCATGAGTGGGATCCCGTTCGAGTCTGCCGCGTCATCGGCACGGCAGACTCGAATGGCGTCCCGCTGCCGGTCAGGGTTCAGACCTGGATGACGTCCCCGCGGCCCAACGGCCGCGTTCGAGGGGCACCATTGTCGGGCAACGGCTGCGTTCGAGGGGCGCGCCATGACGTCCACTGGACAACGGCAGCGCAACGTAAGTGGGTCAGGCTGTCGGATCGGCCCGCAACAGGCCGCCGTGAATCAGGTGCGCACGCTTGGCGCGAGGCACGCGATGGTCGTGGCGGCGAATCATCATCAGCACGGAACGGAGTGTGTCGTCCCAGGCATTGATGACCTGCTCGTACGTCAGCCTCACGACGGTGTACCCAAGGCGCTTCGCAGCCAGATCTCGCTCGCGATCCTGGCGGTACTTCTCGGGATCGGCGTGGTACGCCAGGCTGTCGCACTCGATGATGAGCTTCTCTCCGATCAAGAGATCGACCCGACCCACCCCGGGGATCCGGACCTGAGACCGAGTGGCGATTCCTCGCCTCTCCAGCGATCGGCGAACAATCGTCTCGGTCCCGGATTCGGAGCCGGCGTTCACCGGGAAGATGGCCTGCCGATCGAGAATAGAGAGCGACCTGCTGGCCTCGGAGGCGTCCGCGGCTGTGATCAGCCCTCGGTTCATTCCGGACTCGAGGACCACTGCCGCGAAGTCGGCACTCAAGCAGTGCAACGCGTGTTCGATGGCTACCGGCAGGGGCAGAACAGGGTGGTCGTCCGGCCAAGCGCGCACGACGGGGCGATGCGGCACGACGCCCGCCACGGAGTCGCGATCGGAGCCCTGGGGGCCCAGGCGGCGGCGTGCCTCGTGGGCGCCGGGTACCGGTGGTACCCAGAATCCGTAGAGCTCCAAAGCGTCGACGCACGTCACTCGATGTCCGCGCCGCAGCGCGTGAACGACAGTGTCAGGAGTCGCCGATGTTCCGTAGAAACCTGGGCCCAGCCGCCTGAGCATCCCGCCCCGAACGAGGTTCTCGATCTCGCGGCGGTGAATCCCTGCAGCCTCGAGTTCGCGCCGAGCTCGGACGTGGACTTCGGGTGCGCGGGACAGGTCGACCATTTCGCCACCTTTTCCGAGGTGACGGCGCCGTGCCTCAGGCCAGCCGGACGTGGGGACGGAGGGTCGTTGTGGAGGAACGCTCGGGGCGGGCCTCGCGACAGACACATTCTGCTGCCCGACCATCGACGGCTGCCCGCCCATCGACGGCACATCTGACCACGAACGGGACGTCTGTCGAGGACGCCCTGCCAAAGACAAGCCGCACTCGACTGACGTGCCATTCATGGCCGGGTCGTGGGCTACGGGAACCCGATCGCGACCGCGGCGCAGGCCTGCGCACTGTGGGCACCCTATCGGGATCGGGTCGCGGAGCCGCAGATTGTGGGCCTGTGTCATGGACAGGTGTCGTGCTCCGCGCGGGGAGTCAGCCCGCGGGCGAGTCAGTCCTCGTCGGCCTCGGTGGACTGGGCGGGGCGCTCGCCCAGCTCGCGATCCAGGCGCAGCAGGCCGGAGCCGTCGTCGCCGATCAGCTTCACGCGGCCGATGATCTCGGAGACGGTGGCCTCCTCCTCGATCTGCTCGTCGACGAACCAGTTCAGCAGCGGGCGGGAGTCGTAGTCGCCCTCCTTGTCGGCGCTGCGGTACAGCTCGCGGATCGACTCGGAGACCTTCTGCTCGTGGGCGAGCGCGGCCTCGAAGATCTCCAGCACGGACAGGCCGGGCCGCACCTCGGGGGCGTGGATGGTGCCGATGGCCGCGTGGTTGTCGCGGTCCGAGACGTGCTGGATGAACTTGTTGGCGTGGACGATCTCCTCGTCGGCCTGATGGCGCAGCCATGCGGCGATGCCGGGGAGGTCCTGCTCGTCCGCCTCGATGGCGAGCTGGCGGTAGGTGATGGACGCCGCGAATTCGAGCGTGATCTGTTCCTGGAACTTCTTCTCAAGGTCATCGGAGAGCTTCATGGCGTTGACAATAGACCCGTCCGGCCGCCTTGTCAGCCATGGAAAGGCTTGCCTGACCTCGGAAGACAGGTGCGGGAGAGGGGCCGCTGGGATCCGGGGTCGGTATCGGTGGGGGCGGCTTCGGGGCGCGGGCCTGGTGTCGGTGGTGACCGCTTCTGGACCCTGGGGGCGAGGGCCGGCCGGATCGGCGGCGTGGTGGCCGGCCGCCTCAGGCTCGCAGATGCTCGGGGACCGGGCCCAGAGTCCGCCCGGGCTGGAAGCGGCCGGCGCTGAGTGCGTGCTCGGCGCCGGCGGTCTCGGTGCCCGGCGGGCCTTCGGGCGATTCCTGCGCGCGGACCAGCAGCTCCTCCATGCGTGCGACTGCTGTCCGGGCCACGTCGACGACGGGCAGCTGGACGGTGGCGAGGCCGATGAGGTCGAGCCCGTCGGCCAGCCCGTCGAAGCCGACGGTGCTGACGTCCTCGGGGACCCGCATGCCGCGCGCGCGGGTCGCCCGCAGCAGTTCCAGGGCCACGTAGTCGACCGGGCACACGATGCAGCTGAGGCCCTCGTCGCGCGCCGCATCGAGAGCGCGCACCACGCCCTGCTCGACGGGCAGCAGATCGATCGGGACGGTCTCGACGCCGAGCTCCCGGCAGTGCTCGATCAGGCTGCGCATGCGCAGGTCGAACACGCGGGAGTACAGCAGGGGAGCGACGAGTACAGCGATCCTCCGGTGGCCCTTGGCGGCGACCTCCTCGGCGACCATCCGGCCGTGGGCGCGCTCGTCGTAGCTGACCGACTCGATCTGGGGATGATCGTTGGGGCGGCCCACGATCAACATCGGCGTCGAGGTGACCGTCTCCAGGAGATCTTCCGCGGAGGTCACGCCGGTGCCCACGAACAGCCCGGCGACCCGCTGACCCATCAGACGGTTCAGCCCCTGGACCTCGGCAGTGCCGTAGTCGTGGCGGAACGCGGTCACGGAGATCAGCGTGCGACCGGTCGCCTCGACGGCACGGTTCATCTCCGAGTGCAGATGCCCGTAGGCGGGATTGGTGGCGTCCCGGATCAGCAGGCCGAGCTGGCGGCCGTGGCGCATCGCCAGCCCGCTGGCGACGAGGTTGTGCACGTAGCCCAGGCGTTTGGCCGCCTCGTGCACCTTGATCAGCGCGTCGGCGGAGACGCGCTCCCCGGCGTTCTGGAACACGCGGGAGACGGTCGAGCGCGAGACGCCCGCGGCCCGGGCCACGTCCTCCATGGTCGGTGGTCGAGTCATGGCCTTGCCTTCCCCCTGTGCTCAGCACGTATCGCGCACTCGGGAAGCTCGGCGTCGGGCCCCGCTCGGCGGGCGCGATGTATCAGCGCAGGGTAGCGCACCCGGGAGGGTCCGCCCGGGCACGCGGATGACGCCCCGGTGAAGCCTGGGTTCTCGGACAGTTGGCCAGAACGCTCCGTCGCGGAACTTTCCGTGCACGGGGGGTGAACATCCGAGGAACCGACCGCCCGACGGGCACCCGTCGGGGCCGCCCCCCCCCGGGCCCCGCCGTGGGGGGGGGGGGCCCCCCCCCCCCGCCCCCCCGCCACCAACCCACCCCCCCGCCCCCCGCCCCCGCGCCCCCCCCGCCCCCCCGGGGGCGCGGGGGTGGGGGCCCCCCCCCCACCTGCGCGGACAGTCCACGTTCACGAGCGGTTCACCGGGCTCGACGGGCAGTGGCGCGCGGGCCGGGGGCTCTTTACGGTGAGGGCCGTC
>NZ_JBZXYT010000044.1:0-17830 GCF_059391765.1 Brachybacterium sp. SYSU DS0246
AGCCGAGGATCACGTAGACCATGTAGATCAGGCCGTGGATCGGGGACCACACCTCGGAGATCTGGTCCCAGGTGGCCGAGGTGGAGGAGAACCAGGTCTCCCCGCCGAAGACGACGTAGCGCATCGTCATGATGCCCACCAGCACGAGCAGGGCGACGCCCTCCACGATGGAGGCCACGCGGAAGCGGGCGAAGGAGGTCCTGATGGCGACTTCGTCGAGAGGCCGGGGGGTGGGCACGGGTCACACGTCCTTGTCGGGGGTCGGGCTGGTCTGCGCGGTGGCAGTCGGTGAGGAGGCAGAGGCGGCGGTGGCCGGTTCGAGTGAGGGTGCGTCGGGAGCCGTCTCGCCGGGGGCGCGGGCCAGCTGGTCCTGCATCGCCTCGCGCCGCTCCGCGAGCTCGTCGAGGTAGGCGGTGCGCACCGAGCGCCACCAGAGGTAGAGGAAGAAACCGCCGAACAGTATCCACTGCGCGGCGTAACCGAGGTTCTGCCAGTCCAGGCCACGGCTGAAGGCGGATTCGGCCGCGGGCATCGGGTGCAGCGCGTCGGCCTCGGAGACCTGGGCGAGGTAGCCCGAGTACATCGGGGATCCCCACTCGTTGACCAGCAGCGGGGTCGCGATCGCATCGGTGAGACCGCCGGAGACGCCGTCGGCCGCGGGTTCGCTGGCCTCCAGGCGCCCGCGGACGGTGACCTCGCCGGTCGGCACGGACGGGGCGAGCGCAGGGTCCGGCTCGCCGTCCGTCCCGGTGACCGCGTCGGACTCGATCCAGCCGCGGGCCACCGGCAGACGGGCCTCGGTGCCGTCCTCGAGCCGGACGTGCAGGGCGGCGACGACGATCACGGCGTCCGTCCCGTCGATCCGGCGGTCGGGCACCAGCACCTGCTCGTCAGGGGCGTACTGGCCGGTGGCGGTGACGAAGTCGCCGACGATCTCGTTGGTGACCGCGTCGCCCACGCCGAGCACATCCTGGATCTGACCCAGCTCCGCGGGGCCGTCCGCCCGGTCCGTGATCGCGCGGTGCGCCCTGTCCCACTGCCAGGAGGCGAGCAGTCCGCACACGAGCGTGGCCACCACCATCAGGGCGAGCAGCCCGAGGTAGCGGGGTCGGAGGGCGGTGCGGAGCATGGGCCCATGGTAGGAGCGGCGACTGGGAGCACCGCTGGGACGGGTGCTGGTCCTCACACCCGTGCCGCCCGCGGTGGCCGGCGGGACCGAGGGCCTCCCCGGTCGCGGCCTGGCCGCCGTACGCTGTGGGCGTGCCGCACAGTGTGTATATCGCCAGCCCGGAGGGAATGACCGGCAAGTCGATGGTGGCTTTCGGTCTGCTCGAGACCCTCGCCTCCCGTTCCGACCGCGTCGGGGTCTACCGCCCCGTCGTCAAGGCCGACCACAGCCGCGACTACGCGGTCGACCTGCTGACCAGCCATCCCGCCGTCGACCAGGCCTACGAGGATGCTGTCGGCGTCGACCACCAGCTGCTGCTGTCGGACCCGGACGCCGCCCACGAGCGGATCCTGGGCCGGTACCGCGAGCTCGCCGAGCGCTACTCCATGCTGGTCGTCCTCGGCTCGGACTACGACGACCTCGCCAACCCCACCGAGCTCGCCTTCAACGCCGAGGTCGCGGCGAACATGGGTGCCCCGGTGGTGGTCGTCGTGTCGGGCCTGGACCGCAGCCCGGACCAGATCGCCGCATTGGCCGCGGTCTCCGTCGGCGAGTTCTCCGGCCACCACGCCGCCCCGATCGCCGTCGTCGTCAACCGCGCCGAGGCGGAGTCGCTGGACGCCGTCCAGGCCGCGGTGAGCGCCAAGGTCGACGGCGCCCTGGTCGCCGTGATCCCCGAGAGCCCGGTGATCATGGCGCCGACGGTCCAGCAGGTCAAGGACGCCGTGAGCGGGACGCTCCTGCAGGGCAGCAGCGAGTGGCTGGACCGGGTCGCGATCGGCACCGTGGTCGCCGCGATGAGCCTGCCCAACGTGCTCAGCCGCCTCAGCGAGAACTGCACCGTGATCGCCCCCGGAGACCGGTTCGACCTGCTGCCGGGACTGGTGATGGCCCAGCAGTCCGGCACCTTCCCGTCCCTGTCCTCCATCGTCCTGACCGGCGGCTACGACGTGCCCGAGGAGGTCCAGCGGCTGATCTCCGGGGTCCGGCAGGACCTGCCGATCATCGCCACGGACCTCTCGACCTTCGACACCGCCGTCCGGGTGGCGCGGACCCGGGGCCGGCTCTCGGCCGGCAGCGGTCAGAAGGTCGACGCCGCCCGCCGCGCCGTCGCCGAGCACCTGCCCACCTCACAGCTGCTGGCCGCGCTCGAGGTCAACCGCAGCGAGGTCATCACCCCGATGATGTTCGAGTTCGAGCTGCTGGCCCGCGCCCGCGGCCGGAAGAAGACGATCGTGCTGCCCGAGGGCGACGAACCCCGCATCATCGCCGCCGCCGAGTCGATCCTCGCCCGCGGCGTGGCGGACCTGATCCTGCTGGGCGAGGAGAACCAGATCCGGGCGAAGGCCTCCCAGCTCGGTCACGACATCTCCGAGGCCCGGATCGTCTCCCCGCAGGACGAGGACCATCTCCAGCGCTACGCCGCCGAGTACGCCCGGCTGCGCGCGAAGAAGGGCGTCACCCTCGAGCAGGCCCGGGAGAAGATCCAGGACGTCTCCTACTTCGGCACCATGATGGTCCAGCTCGGGGAGGCCGACGGCATGGTCTCCGGCGCGGTGCACTCCACCGCCCACACGATCCGCCCGTCGTTCGAGATCATCAAGACCAAGCCCGGCGCCCAGATCGTCTCCTCCGTGTTCCTCATGGCGCTGGAGGACCGGGTGCTCGTCTACGGCGACTGCGCCGTGAACCCGGACCCGACGGCCGAGCAGCTGGCCGACATCGCGGCGCAGTCGGCCGCCACCGCGGAGCAGTTCGGGATCGCCCCGCGCGTGGCGATGCTGTCCTACTCCACCGGGACCTCCGGCTCCGGGGCCGACGTCGACAAGGTGCGCGAGGCCACCAAGCTGGTCCGCAGCGCGAACCCGCAGCTGGATGTCGAAGGCCCGATCCAGTACGACGCCGCGGTCGACGCCTCCGTCGCCAAGACGAAGCTGCCGGACTCCTCGGTCGCCGGGCGGGCGACGGTGTTCGTCTTCCCGGACCTCAACACCGGCAACAACACGTACAAGGCCGTCCAGCGCTCGGCCGGGGCGATCGCCATCGGCCCGGTGCTGCAGGGGCTGAACAAGCCGGTCAACGACCTCTCCCGCGGCGCGCTGGTCGACGACATCATCAACACCGTCGTCATCACCGCCATCCAGGCCCAGGCGGCCGACGCCGAGGCCGCCTCCACCCCGAGCATCTCGAAGGACGACGCATGAGCTCGCAGCCCTCCCCCGCCGACGGCACCTCCGGGACCGACGCCACCTCGGGTGCCGACGCCTCCGGGCCCGGAGCCACCTCCGGCGCCGGAGCCTCCGACGCGGCCGAGGCGTCCACGCCGCTGCCCGCGGCGGACACCTCGACCGTGCTGGTCGTGAACTCCGGATCGTCCTCGCTGAAGTTCCAGCTGCTGGACCCGGTCAGCGAGACGGTGTTCGCCTCCGGCCTGGTCGAGCGGATCGGCCAGGACGATGCCAGCGCCCGCCTGAGCGTCGGCGACGCCTACGCCCCGTACAACGGGGAGGTCTCCGACCACGTCGCGGCGATGAAACTGGTCAGCCGACTGTTCGAGGACGCCGGGCTGTCCCTGGCCGATGCCCACGTGGTCGCCGTCGGCCACCGGGTGGTCCAGGGCGGTGCGCGGTTCTCCGAGCCGACGCTGATCGACTCGTGGGTCCGCGACCAGATCGCCGATCTCGGCAAGCTCGCGCCGCTGCACAATCCGGCGGCCGTGGACGGCATCGACGCGGCGCGCACCCTGCTGCCGGACATCCCCCACGTGGCGGTGTTCGACACTGCGTTCTTCACCCAGCTGCCGGAGGCCTCGCGCACCTACGCGCTGAACAAGTCCATCGCCGCCGAGTACCGGATCCGCCGCTACGGCGCCCACGGCACCAGCCACCGGTACGTCTCCCAGCAGGTGGCCTCGATGCTCGCCGCCGAGGGCGCGGACACCTCCCAGCTGCGCCAGATCGTGCTGCACCTGGGCAACGGCGCCTCCGCCTCGGCGGTCCGCGGCGGGCGCCCGATCGACACCTCCATGGGGCTGACGCCGCTGGAAGGCCTGGTGATGGGTACCCGCACGGGCGATATCGACCCCAGCGTGTACGCCCACCTGCACCGCAGCGCCGGCATGAGCGTCGATGAGATCGACACGGTGCTCAACAAGCGCTCCGGCATGCAGGGCCTCAGCGGCATGAGCGACTTCCGGGACATCACCGCCGCCATCGACAACGGCGACCAGAACGCGGAACTGGCCATGCAGGTCTACGTCCACCGGCTGCGCAAGTACATCGGCTCCTACGCCTTCGCCCTCGGCGGCCTGGACGCGATCACCTTCACCGCCGGGATCGGCGAGAACGTGCCCCAGGTGCGCGAGCGCGCCCTGGCCGGCCTCGAGGGCTTCGGGATCGTGCTCGATACCCGGCGCAACGCCGAACGCTCGAAGGACGCGCGCGTCATCTCCGCCGATGACTCCGCGGTGCGGGTGCTCGTGGTGCCGACCGACGAGGAGCTCGCCATCGCCCAGCAGTCCCTGGAGCTGGCCCGCTCGCGCAAGGGCTGAACCTCCGGGGTTCCGGCGAGCTCGGCCCCTTTGTGGACGGGCGCCGAGAGGCGGCCGGGCCACCGTAGGCTGGGCACGCCCGTCGCCTCCCGTCCCAGGAGAACCATGGCCTACCAGAGCCCCTACGGCGCCCCGTACCAGTCCTCGTACGGATACGTGCCGCCGCCGAAGAAGCGCGGCATGAAGCGGATCGTGTTCGGGATCCTGGGGATCGTCGCGAACCTCATCGGTCTGGTGGTGATGCCGATCATCGCCGGATTCGTCGCAGCGGTGATCGCCGGGATGGGGCTGCTGGAGTCGGAGCCGCTGGACCCGAACGGCGGGACCATCAGCACCTCGTCGATGAACGCCTACATGATCGCAGTGCCGGTCGACGAGGTCGACCAGGTCACCTGCGACTTCACCGGCTCGGACGGCGAGGAGGTCATCGTCGAGCCCCAGGCCGACACCGACCTCACCACGACGGTCGACGGCGTCGAGTACCAGTCGATCTACCAGATCAACACCTTCGGCGGGCAGGACGTCACCGTGGACTGCCAGGGTGCGAGCTCGGCGGCCTACTCCGAGATGGGGCTGACCGGGGTCTTCGTGAGCATCGGCATCGGGCTGCTGCTGCCGATCGTGCTGGGCATCGCGGCGCTCATCCTGCTGATCTGGGGCATCGTCGCCCGCGTACGCTCCTGATCCCCGGGCCGGGACACCGGCCCGCGAGATCCGTGACCTGGTGGGTATGACTGCCGAGTTCCCCTGCTTTCGCGGATCCCGCGCCAGGACGGCCGCGGCGCGCCGCGCTGGGGCTCGGGCCGGCGCGCGCTAGGGCCCCGGGCCGGCGCGCTGGGGTCCGAGCGCCTCAGGCCGTGGTGACGACCTCGACGCGCTGGAACTCCTTGAGGTCGAGGTAGCCGGTGGTGGCCATCGCGTGGCGCAGAGCGCCGACGAGGTTGGTGGTGCCGTCGGCTCCGTTGGAGGGCCCGAACAGGATCTGCTCGAGGGACCCGGCGGTGCCGACCTCGACGCGGTGACCGCGGGTCAGGGTCGGGTGGTGGGCCTCCGAGCCCCAGTGGTGACCGCCGCCGGGGGCCTCCTCGGCGCGAGCGAGCGCCGCACCGACCATGAGGCCGTCGGAGCCGCAGGCGATCGCCTTGATCAGGTCACCGGAGCGGCCCAGGCCGCCGTCGGCGATGACATGCACGTAGCGGCCTCCGGATTCGTCCATGTAGTCGCGGCGGGCGGCGGCGACGTCGGCCACCGCACTGGCGAGCGGGACGGAGATGCCGAGGGTCTCCTCGGTGGTCTGGGAGGCGCCGCCGCCGAAGCCGACGAGGACTCCTGCCGCGCCGGTGCGCATCAGGTGCAGCGCGGCGGTGTAGGTCGCGCAGCCGCCGACGATGACGGGCACGTCGAGCTCGTAGATGAAGCGCTTGAGATTCAGGGGTTCGCGGCCGGTCGAGACGTGCTCGGCCGAGACGGTGGTGCCGCGGATGAAGAACAGGTCCACCCCGGCATCGACCACTGTCTTCCAGTGCTCCTGCGTGCGCTGCGGGGACAGTGCCCCGGCGGCGGTGACGCCCGCGTCGCGCAGCTGCTGGATGCGGTCACGGATCAGCTCGGGCTTGACCGGCTCCTGGTAGATCGAGCGCATCACGTTCACCACCTCGCCGCCCGAGGCGGCGGCGACCTGCGCGAACTGCGCCGAGGGATCCTCGTAGCGGGTCCACAGGCCCTCGAGGTCGAGCACGCCGAGCCCGCCGAGCCGGCCGAGCTGGATCGCGGTCTCGGGGGACATCAGCGAGTCCATCGGGGCGGCGAAGATCGGGATGTCGAAGTGGTAGGCGTCGACCTGCCACGCCGTGGAGACGTCCTCCGGGTCCCGGGTGCGTCGGGAGGGGACCACCGCCACGTCGTCGAAGCTGTAGCTGCGCCGTCCCCGCTTGTTGCGGCCGATCTCGATCTCGCTCATCACGCAGGGAGTCTACCGGCGACGAGCTATGTCCCGTCCGGCCTTCTCGTGGAGGCGGCTGCCGCGATGAGGCCGGCCACCACCAGGAGCAGGCCGATCCCGGTCAGGGGCGGGACGAGGAAGGTGTTCACCGACTCGAACGCACGGACCGCACCCAGGTCCGCGTACAGGGACAGCCGCGACTGGAACCAGACGAACATCCCGCCGAAGATCTCCTGGACGAGCACCGTGATCAGCAGCGCGCCGAGCAGGAAGCCACCACCCGCGCGGGCGAGGCGCGAGGGCGACCCCAGTGCCATGCCGCCGCCGACGCCGGCGAGGACCATGCCGAGCAGCGCCACGATGGTCACGGCGGCGGTAGCGGGCCACCCCGTGAAGAACAGCCCCGCCCATCCGTAGCTCCACCAGCTCACCCCCGACATCAGCACCCGCACCAGGGCGACGGCGGATTCGCCCAGCAGAACCAGCGCGCCCGCGATCGCGACGGCCCCGGAGGCGACGGACGCGCGGACGGTCGGGGCACGGCGGGGCGCAGTCAGCAGCAGCACGCAGGAGAGCAGGCCGGCCAGCAGGCCGGTTCCGGAGGCCAGAACCAGCACCCCTGCCACCATGGCGAAGAAACTGTTGTCGAAAGTCATCGAGGCGTACCGGCTGAGAACCGCCGCGGGGATGGTGAGCACCAGCGGTGCCACCACCGCGATGATCGCCGCGGCGCCGCCCACCCGGGCGCGGCCGCGGGAGAGTCCCAGCGCCATCGCGCCGCCCACGATCGCCAGTACGCTCAGTGCCATCCAGGCAGCAGTCTGCGCCACGTCGATGGCGATCGCCGGCGGCGATGCCAAAGACCGGCGCAGGACGATGGTGGCGCCGGCAAGGTCGTTGACCGTGAACCTGCCGGTGCCCAACAGCCGCTGAACCATGTCGCCGCCGTGCAGCAGGCCGAGAAGTCCGGCGGCGATCCCCGTGATGATCGTGCTGGTGGTGAGCACGGACGAGGGCCGCCGCGAGGCTCCGGCCGCTTCGGCGGAGACGGCTGCACCCGGCCCGGCCCCCTCGGCGGGTGCGGCGTCGCCGCCGTGGAATGCATCGCGGGATTCCATGGCACTCACCCTAGAGGCGCTCTACAGGCGGCGCACCCCGACACCTCCCCGGGATACCGTGGTCCGATGACCTCGGAGGACGCACGCCGCGAGCGGGGACCTTCCCTGCTGTGGCCCTGGGCGGTCACCGGCGTGGGCGTGGCGCTGATGACTCTCGAGGTCATTCGACTCGTCCAGACGGAGCCGGCCGCCGGGGATGCTCGGCCGATGAGCGGACTGGTCCTGGCCAGCGCGCTGGCACTGGGAGGGTTCTCGCTGACCCGGCTGCTGCAGCTGATGAGGTTCGCCGCCTCCCGACGTGGAACCGCGAACTCCGCGGCCGCCGGCAGAGCCGCCCGTGGTCTCCCGGAGGTGCCATGGCAGCTGACCGATGCGCACGCCATGCATGCGGTGTGGGTCATCGGCGTCGGCGCATCCGTCGCCCTCATGGGCGTACTGGGTCTGTGGTCCGCGCTGGATGGCAGGCCCTCCGGCCTCGAGCCCGGGTGGCCGCTGCTGGTGCTCGGTGCCGTGGTGGCCGGGCTGGCACGGGCGGCATGGTGGCGCACCACGGCGATGTTGAAGGACTCCGCCGACGGGCTCTGACGGGTCAAGGCAGGTCAGTGCGCTCTTCTCGCAGCGTCACCCGGCGCAGGCGCGCTCGGCTCACAGCGGCCAGGTGAGGCTGACGTCGGGCGTGCGGCCCTTCTTCTGGAGGAACTGGTTGAAGTTCTCCGCCCACGAACGGTGCCAGGCGATCTGTTCGCGGTGGAGATCGGCCAGGGCCGATGCGGCCAGCTGCCGGTGGGCTGTGACGAGGGCGCGCAGCACGTCCAGGGTGGCGGAGACGTCGACGTCGGCCGTGTGCAGCTGCCCGTCCTGCTCGATGCCGTAGTGGGCGAGCAGGTCGGTCAGCGTGCGCTTGCCCTTGCGGTACCGGTCCACTCCCCGGTCCACCACCAGGGGGTCCAGCACCGGGGCGATGTCGTGGCCGAGGCGGGCGGCGAGCGTGGGCAGGCCGAGCCGGGTCAGTTCGTTCTCGAGGATGGCCAGGTCGAAGCTGCCGTTGAAGGCGACCAGGGGCACGTCCTTGCCGAGGGCCTCCGCGATCATCGTGGCCACTTCGTCCAGTGCCGCGGCGGCGGCCATGCCGTGCGCGCGGGCGTGCTCGGTGCTGATGCCGTGGACGCGCTGCGCGGGCTCGGGGATGTCCATCTCGGGGTCGATGAGCCAGGTCGCGATGGTCTCGTTCTCCCGGCCGGGGCCGACCGAGTGCACCAGCGCCACCGTGACGATCCGGTCGGAGGTCACGTTCGTGCCGGTGGTCTCGGTGTCGAATCCGAGCAGGGGGAGGTCGATCCAGGTGGAGGGCATGCACTCAGGCTATCGGCCGCAGCTGACGGCCGGCCCCTGCGCGGGCGGCAGTGGACGAGGGCGTGTTGGGGAGGACCCGTGCCGTGCGCTCGATGGCGTGTGCGGGAACAGCGGGACGTGCGGAGTCAGACATGTGCGGGCCCAGCGGCACGTGTGCTCACAGGGCGACGCGCGGCCTCAGTGGGACGTGTAGTTGGGAGCTTCCATGATCGCGGCCATGTCGTGCGGGTGGGATTCCTTCAGACCGGCCGAGGTGATGCGCACGAACTGGCCGTTCTCCTTGAGCTCGGCCACGGTGTTCGCGCCGACGTAGAACATCGACTGGTGCAGCCCGCCGACGAGCTGATGGATGACCGTGCCGAGCTGGCCGCGATAGGCGACGCGGCCCTCGATGCCCTCGGGAACGATGTTGTCGTCGCTGGAGACGTCGGCCTGGAAGTAGCGGTCCTTGGAGAAGGACTGCTTGCCGCGGGAGGCCATGGCCCCGAGCGAGCCCATGCCGCGGTAGGACTTGTACTGCTTGCCGCCGACGAGGACGACCTCTCCCGGGGACTCCTCGGTACCGGCCAGCAGGGAGCCGACCATGACGGTATCGGCCCCGGCGACCAGGGCCTTGGCGATGTCACCGGAGTACTGCAGGCCGCCGTCGCCGATCAGCGGCACGCCCGCGGGCCCGCAGGCCTTGGAGGCTTCGTGGATGGCGGTGATCTGGGGGACGCCGACGCCGGCGACCACGCGCGTGGTGCAGATGGAACCGGGTCCGACGCCGACCTTGACCGCGTCGGCCCCGGCATCGACGAGGGCCTGCGCGCCGGCGCGGGTGGCGACGTTGCCGCCGATGACCTGGACGCCGGCGAAGGCGGGGTCGTTCGTGATGCGCCGGATCATGTCCAGGGCGAGACGGGCGTGGCCGTTGGCGGTGTCGACGACCAGCACGTCGGCCCCCGCATCGCGCAGCGCGCCGGCGCGCTCGAGGGAGTCACCGAAGAAGCCGACGCCCGCGCCGACCAGGAGGCGGCCCTGGGAATCCTTGGAGGCGTCGGGGAACTGCTCGGACTTCACGAAGTCCTTCACGGTGATCAGCCCGCGCAGCACGCCGTCGGCGTCGACCAGCGGCAGTCGCTCTCGCTTGTTCTTGCGCAGCAGGGCGGTGGCCTGCTCGGGGGTGACGTCCTCGGGCGCGGTGAACAGCTCGGTAGTCATGACGTCGCGGACCTTGGTGCGGGCCCACTCGGCGACGGGGATGAAGCGCAGGTCGCGGTTGGTGCAGATGCCCAGCAGGTGCTCGGTCTCGTCGACCACGGGCAGGCCGGAGACGCGGTACTGGCCGCAGACCGCGTCGAAGTCCTCCAGGGTGGCTTCGGGGCCGATGGTCACCGGGTTGGTGATGCGACCGGTCTGGGTGCGCTTGACCAGATCGACCTGGTGGGCCTGGTCCTCGATGGAGAGGTTGCGGTGCAGGATGCCGATGCCGCCGTGGCGAGCCATGGCGATCGCCATCCGGGACTCGGTGACGGTGTCCATCGCGGCGCTGGCCAGCGGCACCCGCAGGGTGATCTCCCGGGTCAGCCGACTGGAGGTGTCTGCCTCGGAGGGGATCACATCGGTCTCCCCCGGCAGCAGCAGGACGTCGTCGTAGGTCAGGCCGATGAAACCGAAGGGATCCGCGCTCGTCATGGCCCGATCGTAGCCGCGCGGGCCCGGCCCGTGCAGTCCTGCTCGCCACACCTGCCCTCACAGGCCGCCTCCTGACCTGCGAGAACGCCATGGGTGGCCACCATCACCCCGCGCAGAGCGTGAACATCGCGCTGGGCAGGGCGGGAAACGGCCGCGGCAGCTGCGCGGATGAGTGTCACATCACCCCGGAAGAGCCTCGCGCGCCGGACCTCGCCCGGCCCGAGGATCGCTACGGCCGGGGGTCGCCCTCGCGCGGCGGCTCTTTGCCCCCGAGCACGCGGCGGACGCGGTCGAACTCCTCCTGGAACGCGGCCTCGTCATGCGCGTACTCGTCCTTCCACGGCATGCCGAGTCGATCGGCGAGCTCCCGGTGGGCAGCCGCTCTGCGCACGCGACGATTCTCCGCCACGAGCTCGGCGCGGGACGGGGCGGGGCGCAATCCCGCGGCGGCCTGCAGCGCACGCAGCCCGTCGAACGAGGCGCTGTCCCAGCCGATCTCGGGGACGATCCACTGGCGCACCGGAGTCTCGCCGTCGGCCGTCTCGCGGTCGCGGACGGCGCCCTGGGTTCGCCCCGCGCCCTGGGTTCGCACCGCGCCCTGGGCTCGTGCCGCACCCTGGGTGCGCACCGTGCCGCTGCCCCGCGTCCCCGCGCCCCTGATCCCGATCACCGCGATGCTGCCGCGCTCGGCCCCGCCGACGGCATGGTCGACGTCCCTCAGGTCGGCCCGATCGATGGTGCGCAGGCCGCGGCGCAGGAGGAGGGTGCCCGCGCGCTCGTCCAGATGCACGACCCGGTGGGTCAGCAGCATCGGCACCAGCGCCCACAGCGCGAACAGTGCCCACAGCAGCACGGCGCCGAGCAGCAGCTGGACCCACGCAGGTGCCAGGAGATCCGCCAGCGCCGAGTCATGACCATCGGTGAGCTGCGCGCGACGCCACTGCTGCAGCGCGGCCCCGGCGAACGGTGCCAGCAGCACGGAGACCAGGGGCAGCCCGATCAGCGCGCCCGGCACGTAGCGTGCACGCAGGCTGGGGCCGACGAGGACGGCACCGCCGCGGGTGCGCCGGGGGCTGGGGGGTTGCACCGCCCCAGCGTAGGCGGTGGCACGGCGAGTCGAGCTCACGTGGGACCACCGAGCTCCTGCCGGCTCGTCCAGCTCCGGTCCTCGCCCGTGACCGGGTCGGTGAAGGCCAGCGTGCGGGCGAGCAGCTGCAGCAGCTGCCGGGTCGGCTCCTCGACGTGGTGACTCCGCGCCGGAGCGTCCCCGCCGTCGAGGTTCGTGTTGTAGAGGGTGTCGCCGAGGATCGGGGCGCCGCGCGCGGCGAGCTGGGCCCGCAGCTGGTGGGTGCGCCCGGTGCGTGGCCGGAGTCGCAGCAGGAGGACGTCGTCGGGTTCGACGGCGACGACCTCGAGCTCGGTCTCCGCGTTCGGCACCCCGTCGACCGTCCGGGCGCGCAGCTCTCCCCGCGGCTTCTCCAGCCGGTCGCGGAGGATCGCTCGATGCCCCGGGCGGGCGGCATCCTCACCGGCCGGACCAGCCAGACCAGCCGGACCAGCCTGACCGGTCAGCTCAGCGGCTCGCTCGCCGGACACGCCCGAGCGGGAGATGCGCACGCGCGCCAGGTACTCCTTGTCCGCCTCGCCGCGTGCGAACAGCTGCTGGTAGGCGGAGCGCTCCTCGGGCCGGATCCCGAAGGCAAGGACCCCGGCCGTGGGCCGGTCCAGGCGGTGCAGCGGCGTCAGGGTGGTCAGTCCGGTCAGGCGGCGCAGTCGCACCAGGGCACTGGCGCGGACGTGGGTTCCTCGCGGCATGGTCGCCATCCCGTGGGGCTTGTCCAGCACCAGCAGGTGCTCGTCGCGATGGAGGATGCTGAGCTCGGTCTCGGGCACGTCCTCTGCGCGCAGCTCACGGTGGAACCACAGCTCATCGCCGGGGCCGACGGGATCCGTGGCGGCCCAGGGGTGTGCGTCGGCGTCGACGATGTCACCCCGTGCGAAGCGGCCCGTCAGCGGCGTCGCGTCCGGGTCGGCGAGAGCCGGATACCGTGCCACCAGAGCCTCGATCGCGGCAGCGGTGACCGCGTCAGACGGGACCTGCCACCGCACCGCGTCCAGTCCCTCGCGCTGCGGCAGGGGTGCCGGCCTGGCGCGGGCGCGTCGCCGGGCAGCGCGCCCCGGCCGTCCTGCCTGTTCAGGTCGCTGACTGCTCACAGTCCCCACACGGCGAAGGTCAGCACGTTGTGGAAGACGTAGATGAGCATCAGCAGAACCAGGATCAGGTTGGGGTGACGGTCGCTGAATCGCATGGCCTGCGGCACCTGCCGGCGCAGCTCGGCGGTGGTGATCGCCTCGATGTGGTCGACGTGGACGCCCGCCTCCTGGGCGCGGCGCAGCGTCATCTCCTGGGCTCGAGGGCCGAAGAAGCGGCTGGAGACGGCGAGGATCCGCCGACCCTCGGGGTCCAGGACGTACACGCCGTCGTAGGCGGTCTCGGAGGCGTCCAGCATCTCGGTGGGCCCGAGTCCGCGCTCGATGTCGCGCACCGCGATCACCTGGCCCACCTCGTCCCACCGGGCCTGCCGGGTGCGGCGGCCCAGGCCGCGCAGCTGGAACCCCTCGGCATCGATCTGCAGCCAGGCGGTCAGCACGCGCAGGCAGCCGACGGCCGCCGTCGCCGCGATCAGCACCCACAGCAGCAAGGGCGCGGTGAACACCGGATCGCGCATCATCTGGGGGTCGTTCCACAGCCGCTGGCCGACGAAGCTGATGATCACGAGGAACTCGAGGACCACGACGAACACGAAGCCCGCCACCAGCGTGCCGATCACGACGGCGGCCGGGGGCCCGTAGGTACGGGTCGGGCGGTCGTCGTCCGCCGCCCGCGCGACGTCCTCGGAGCTGCGGGTCATCACTTCTCCTCCGGGGTCCGCTCGTCTGTGGCTCGCTCATCTTAGGCCTGCCGGAGCCGCTTCGGAGCACGTATCGGTGCTGGTACGGCCTGCTGATCCGGCCCCGTCGGGTCGAGGATGCTGCCCGGGGGACGAGAACGGGCGGGCAGCCCGGGGTGTCCCCGTTCTGCCCGCCCGTCGGCCGAGTGGATGACCGTCAGGTCAGTCCTGGATCACTCGTCCTCGTCGTCCTGCTTCTCGATGACGAGCGTCTCGGTGGTCAGGACCATGCCCGCGATGGACGCCGCGTTGCGCAGCGCCGAGCGGGTGACCTTGACCGGGTCGATGATGCCCGCGGCCACGAGGTCGACGTACTCGCCGGTCGCGGCGTTCAGGCCGTGTCCGACCTGAGCCTCCTTGACCCGCTCGACGACGACGTAGCCCTCGAAGCCGGCGTTCTCGGCGATCCAGCGCAGCGGCTCGACCACCGCGCGGGTGACGGCGCGCGCGCCGACGGCCTCGTCGCCGGTCAGGCCGAGGTCGCTCTCGAGAGCCGCAGCGGCCTGGACGATGGCGCTGCCGCCACCGGCCACGATGCCCTGCTCGATGGCCGCACGAGTCGCGGAGACCGCGTCCTCGATGCGCATCTTCTTCTCCTTGAGCTCGACCTCGGTGTGAGCGCCGACCTTGATCACGGACACGCCACCGGCGAGCTTCGCGAGGCGCTCCTGGAGCTTCTCGCGATCCCAGTCGGAGTCGGTGTTCTCGATCTCGGAGCGGATCTGCCCGACACGATCGGCCACGGCCTGCTCGTCACCGGCGCCGCCCACGATGGTGGTGGAGTCCTTGGTGACGACCACGCGACCGGCCTGACCGAGCACCTCGGTGCCGACGGTCTTGAGGTCCAGGCCGAGGTCGGAGGTGACCACCTGGGCGCCGGTGAGCACCGCGATGTCCTGCAGCATCGCCTTGCGGCGATCGCCGAACGCGGGAGCCTTGACGGCCGCACCCTTGAAGGTGCCGCGGATCTTGTTGACGACCAGCGTGGACAGTGCCTCGCCGTCGACGTCCTCCGCGATGATGAACAGCGGCTTGCCGCCCTCGACGATCTTCTCCAGCAGCGGCAGCAGATCCGCCACCGCCGAGATCTTGCTCTGGACGAGCAGGACGTGGGCATCCTCGAGGACGGTCTCCTGGCGATCCGCGTCGGTGACGAAGTGCGGGGAGATGTAGCCCTTGTCGAACTGCATGCCCTCGGTGAAGTCCAGCTCCATCGCGGTGGTCGAGGACTCCTCGACCGTGATGACGCCGTCCTTGCCGACCTTGTCGAACGCCTCGGCGAGCAGCTCGCCGATCTCGCGGTCCTGGCTGGAGACCGAGGCGACGTTCGCGATCTGCTCCTTGCCCTCGACCTCGATGGCGATGTCGCCGAGCTTCTCGGAGAGCGCCTCGGCGGCCTTCTCGATGCCGCGCTTCAGAGCGGCCGGAGCCGCGCCGGAGGCGACGTTGCGCAGGCCCTCGTGCACGAGCGCCTGGGCCAGGACCGTGGCGGTGGTGGTGCCGTCACCGGCCACGTCGTTGGTCTTGGTAGCGACCTCCTTGGTGAGCTGAGCGCCGAGGTTCTCGTAGGGATCCTCGAGCTCGATCTCACGGGCGATGGTCACGCCGTCATTGGTGATGGTGGGCGCGCCCCACTTCTTGTCCAGGACCACGTTGCGGCCCTTGGGGCCGAGCGTGACCTTGACGGTGTTGGCGAGCTTGTCGACACCGCGCTCGAGGGCGCGACGCGCTTCCTCGTCGTAGATGATCTCTTTTGCCATGAGTTTCCAGGCCTCAGTTCACTCAGTTGTCGATGATGGCGAGGATGTCACGGGCGCCGAGGACCAGGTACTCCTCGTTGCCGTACTTCAGCTCCGTGCCGCCGTACTTCGAGAAGACGACCTTGTCGCCCTCCTTGACGTCCATGGGCACGCGCTCGCCCTTGTCGTTGAAACGACCGGCGCCGACGGCGACGACCTCGCCCTCCTGGGGCTTCTCCTTCGCGGTGTCCGGGATGACCAGACCGGAAGCGGTGGTCTGCTCGGCTTCGAGCGGCTTGACGACGACGCGATCCTCGAGGGGCTTGATGGAGACCGACATGGCGGCTCACTCCTTCATGAAGAGATGACTCTGTGAGTTCGGGGTTCCAGGAACCTCGATCCCGGTCGTCGTCGCGGTGCCGACCGGGGAAGATTCCTGACTGACAGTCTCTGGCACTCTCGGCCTTCGACTGCCAACGACGCCAACTCTAGGACCGAGCTGGCACTCGTGCAAGGCGAGTGCTAAACCGGGGCCGTCCCGGGCACGGCGGGGTCTCGCGGACGGGTTCTCCGGGGCGACACCCGCGGGGCCTCGCGGACGGGCTCACCGGCCGGCGGCCTCCAGGATCGCCGAGACCTGTTCCGGCCCCATGTCGTAGACCGGCACGCTCATGTCGGCGAGGGTGTCTCCGGCGTTGGGGAACACGGAGGTGACCACCCGCGGCGCGTCCGTCGGGACCTCCCCCAGCTCGACGATGCTCATCCCCGACTGCGCCAGCGACTGCTCGTGATCCCCGGCGGTGACCGGGTCGACCACGTTGGTGATGCCCGGGACCACGTGCACGGGAATCCCCGCGATCGCAGCGGTCATCTCGTGGTGGTAGTGGCCCGAGAGCACGATCCGCACGTCGGAGCCCGCCAGCACGCTCGCCAGCTGGTCGAGGCCGTCGAGGTCCAGGCCCCGCAGCAGCGTGGTGGCGGCGACCAGCGGCGGATGGTGGATCGCGAGCACGGTGCCGCCCGGCGCGGGCTCGGCGAGGACGCCGCGCAGCCACTGGAGCTGCTCGTCCTCCAGATGCCCGTACCCCGCGCCGGGGATGCTGGAATCCAGCACCACGATGCGGGCCCCGTTCTCCAGGCGGACGACGCGATCCTGGCTGGTCGCGCCCCGGTCACCCGGGGCGATGGTCTCGCCGTACGCGACGGAGACGTCGTGGTTGCCCATGGCCACCACGAGTGGGGCGCCCAGGGCGGCGGCGAAGGGATCGAGGATCTCGTGCAGCAGTCGGTAGCTGGCCGGGGTGCCGTCCTCGGAGGCGTCTCCGGTGTGGACGACTGCGTCGATGCCGGTCAGACCCTGGCAGCGCGAGAGCAGCCCGTGCAGGGCGGCGGTGGTGTCAATGCGGTCGTAGTGGCGAGCGGCCGGGTCGCCGTAGAGGTGGGTGTCGCTGAGGTGGAGGATGCGCATGGAGGCACGGTAGCCACCGCGGGTGACGGGCAGGTGAAGAGGGGCGGACGGAGCGGCCGGTCGGGCGGGGCTACCGCAGGTGCGGGCGAATTGGAGCCACCATGTGCACCGATAGCGCTATATAGGGGCCAGCTGTGCACATGCTGGCTCCAATCCTGAGCCGGCCCGGCCCGCCTGCCGGCCCGGTTCGCGCGGCCGGTCGGGATCAGCCGCGGGTTCCGGTGCTGTCGGCGGTGCCGGTCACGTCGGTGAGCCCGGGGTTGCGGCGGATCATGTACAGCCCGATGCGGACCAGGAATCCCAGTACGAACCGGTTGCGGGTCTTGGTCACCGGGCGCAGCGTCGCCGGCGGCACGCGGCGCAGCACGTCCACGATGCGCGGGACCTCGCCGCGGCGGGGCGGGGCCACGGCGGTGCGCCAGGGATGGCGCTCCTGCACCCAGTCGACGTAGCCGCGCAGTGTGGCTCCGTCGGCGCCGCGCCAGGATCCGGATTCGTACAGATCCTCGAGATCGGTGAGGCCGGCCTGGAGGGCGGCTCGGTCGTATCCGGCGAGCTCGGGGCGGATCTCGTGCTCATCGAGCGCGGCGAGGGTCTCGCACGCCAGGGGCATGCCGAGCCGGTAGGCGCGGTCGAGGTCGTTCTCGAAACGCGCCCGCACCTCCGGTGGCGTCTCGGCGGAGGTCCCGACGCCCGGCCGCTCGGCGGCGGGCGGCGGCTCCTCCTCGAGGGAGAGCTCCGGGTACTGCCGTCCGACGCGCCGGATCTCCTGCCACAGGGCGTCCAGCTCGGGCAGCCGGCTCACCGTCTCCGGGCGGACTCCGAGGGCCAGCAGCACCTCCTGCACAGGCTCGTGCGGGGGAC
>NZ_JBZXYT010000045.1:0-17116 GCF_059391765.1 Brachybacterium sp. SYSU DS0246
CCACCCTTCGCATGTCGGGCGTGGACTTCTGTCACCCGCCGGGGCGACGGCCAGGTCGCCGACCTGAGAACTGTACGGACAGAGGTGGAGGGCGCATGAGCAAGCGCAGCATCGTGATGGCCGCGGCCATGGTGCTGGTCGGGATCCTGGTGGTCGTCTGGGCCGTACGAAGCGGCTCCGATCACGACCCGCGTGCACAGGCCGACGGGACTCCGCAGTCCCCGCAGACCGACCAGGACGCTCTCGCCGACCTGGACTGCGGCGACGGCCAGGAACTGGGCCGGACCCTCACCAGCGGAGCGACCTGGTCGATGTGCTGGTCGATCCACCCCGACTTCGGGCTCGTCCTGTCCGACGTGCACATCACGCCCCCGGGCGGGGAGCCCATCAGCGTCATCGCCGATCTCTCGCTCTCCCAGCTCGAGGTGCCCTACGACGACGGCGGACGCAATACCTACGACATCACCGAGGCCGGCTTCGGCGGCCGGAAGATGAAGACCATCGACGAGGAGACCTGCACCGGCGACATCCACGCCGCGGAACTGCCCAAGATCGGTGACGGCACCTACGGCGAGAGCGAGACCCGCGACGTCCTGTGCACGACCATGATCGACGGCGGCGTCTCCTATCACTCCAGCGACCGCGTCGCCCCCGCGGTCGCCCGCAAGACCGACCTGCAGCTGTTCACCGTCTCCCGCGTCGGCTGGTACGAGTACCTCACCGAGTACACCTTCGGCGCCGACGGATCGATCGACATCCAGCTCGGCGCCACCGGGGACCTCTCACCCGTGGACTACTCCGACGAGGAGCACGGCAGCGACGTGGGCGAGGACGAGCACGCCACCAGCCACTCGCACAACGCGGTGTGGAAGGTGGACTGGGCGCTCGGCGGCCGGGACGGGATGCAGGTCGAGCAGTACGACGCCGAGGAGACCGGGGAGGACGGTGAGGAATCCCCGGTCCTGGAGGGCTCACTCACCCGCTTGGAGACCCCGACCCTCGCCTCGACCACGGACAGGCGCTGGTGGAGGGTGCTGAACCCGTCGGTCACCAACGAGGACGGCCACCCGATCTCCTACGAGATCGACCTCGCGGGCACGGACTCCTTCGTCTTCGCCGACGAGCGCCAGGCCGCGGAGGACCACGCCGACGAGCATGCCCACGAGCACGACGGGGATCTGGGCTACGACGTCGCCTTCACCAACGCCGACGAGTGCCAGCTCTACGCCGTGAAGAACTCCGGCGACTGCGGGGACGGAGTCGTCGACTTCGTCTCGAACGGGGCCGACGACCCTCTGGACGACGTGGTCTCCTGGGTCGCGGTGGGCTTCCACCATGTCGCACGCGACGAGGACCAGTCACCGATGGAGATGCACTGGCAGGGATTCTCCCTCCTGCCACGGGACCTCACCGCTCAGCGCTTCGACGTCCCCGAGGGCCACGAGGAGGTCAACGGGCAGCCCGACGAGAAGTGGCGCGAGGAGCCGACGGGCTGACCGCCCCGCGCACACCTATGGGGAGGTGCCGTGGCACCTCCCCATAGACAGAAGCGGTTGGCGTCAGAGCAGTCCGCCGACGAGGCCGAGGATCGTCTCGAGGAGGTTGGTGATGAGCTCCATGATGGGTCCTTCCCGGAGAGCGGATACTTTCCGTCTCCTGCCAGGAGTCTCGCGACGTCACGGCTGAGCTGACCATGGATTCTCCGCGATGTTACCGATCGTTTATCGCCTCGTTCACGCTGAGGACGAGGCTGCGCCACAGGACTCAGCCCATCCGCTCGATCCACTGCCCGGGGGCCTCGAACACCGGCTGCAGCGCCGCCCGTGCCGCGCCGCGCAGGGCGGGGTCGGTGACCCCGTCGGAGCGTTCGATGGAGATGGGCCCGGCCTCGGCGGCGAGTGCGTGGGCCTCGACGGTCTCGCGGATCACGGGGGCGAGCTCATCGGCGATCGGGGCGAGATAGCCCGAGAGCACCACCGTCGAGAGGTCCAGGACGTTCAGCGCATTGGCCACCGCCAACCCGAGGGAGCGGCCGATCATGCCGATCACCTCGGCGCGGTCGGTGCGGGCCGAGAGCTCGTCCACGAGATCCTCGATGCGCACCTCCTGCCCCAGCCCGGCGCGCTCCAGCAGCGAGTGGTAGGAGACGTAGGCCTCCAGGCATCCCCGTCGGCCGCAGCGGCACTGCGCCCCGCCGGGAGCGACGACGGTGTGCCCGAACTCGCCGGCCCATCCGTGCACGCCGTCCAGGAGGGATCCGCCGAGCACCACGGCCCCACCGACGCCCGTGGAGCCGCGCACGTAGATGAACGACTCCCCGGGCCGGTGGCCGATCTCGGTGAGCACCGAGAGCCGGTTGTCGTTCTGCGCGCGCACGGGCAGGTCGGCCAGCTCGGGATGCTGCTGGAGGCGCCCGACCAGGGGCACCTCGGTCCAGTCGAGGTTCGGGGCCGAGAGCACGCGGCCGTCGTCCGGGGCGATGCGGCCGGGCACGGCGACCACGACCCCGACCACGGGCAGCGCACCGGCGTCGGCCCGGACCCGGCCGACGAGCTGCGCGGCGACCTCGATCGCCTGATCCACCGACGTGGCGGTGACCTGGAGGTACTCGGTGTACGTGCTGACGGTCCCGCCGGCCAGATCGATGCCGAGGCAGGAGATGCGGTCGGCGGCGATCTCCAGCCCCACGGCGAGCAGGGTGCCGGCGGCCGGCTGCAGCGGAACCATCGGGCGCCCGGACCCGGAGGAGAGGGGAGTGTCCTCCTGGACCAGACGCGCCTCGACCAGTTCCTCGACGAGCTTGGAGACGGTCGGCTTGGTCAGCCGCGTGAGCTTCGACAGGCCGGCGCGCGAGGTGGGGGAGGAGGCCTCGGCGAGCGCCCGCAGGATCTCCGAGAGGTTGTGTTCGCGCAGGTGCATCGACTGCATGCGGTTCCTCCTCCTGGCCGCCCGGGCTCCGACTTGTGCCGGACAGCGTCGCACGTCTAGATTAGTAACGGAAACTTACTAAGGATTGGCGACCAGGTCGAGACGCCTGCCGCGATCCCGTAGGGACGACCCCTGGCGGGCCTGCCGTCCGCCCGATGATCCGATGAAGGAGCGCTCACGATGACCGCACCCACCCCCACCCGTGACGACAAGTTCTCATTCGGTCTGTGGACCACCGGCTGGCAGGCCCAGGACCAGTTCGGTGCCGCCACCCGCCCGCCGCTGGACCTGACCGCGCACGTCCGCAAGCTCGCCGACATGGGCGCCTGGGGCTTCACGTTCCACGACAACGACGTGATCCCCTTCGACGCCACCCCCGAGGAGCGCCAGCGGGTCCTGGATCAGCTGAAGAAGGTCACCGACGAGACCGGCCTGGTGATCGAGATGGTCACCACCGACACCTTCGCCCACCCCGTCTTCAAGGACGGCGCCTTCACCTCCAATGACCGCTCCGTGCGCCGCTTCGGCCTGCGCAAGGTGCTGGCCAATGTCGACCTCGCCGCTGAGCTCGGCGCGAAGACGTTCGTGATGTGGGGCGGCCGCGAGGGCTCCGAGTACGACGGGTCCAAGGACCTCCTGGCCGCGATGCAGCGCTACGCCGAGGGCATCGACACCGTCGCCGGCTACATCAAGGACAAGGGCTACGACCTCCGCATCGGCCTCGAGCCCAAGCCCAACGAGCCCCGCGGCAACATCTTCCTGCCCACCGTCGGCCACGCGCTGGCCTTCATCGAGCAGCTCGAGCACGGCGACATCGTGGGCATCAACCCCGAGACCGGCCACGAGCAGATGGCCACGCTGAACTACACCCACGGCCTCGCCCAGGCGCTGTGGGCCGGCAAGCTGTTCCACATCGACCTCAACGGCCAGCACGGCCCGATGTACGACCAGGACCTCGTGTTCGGCCACGGCGACCTGATCAGCGCCTTCTTCACCGTCGATCTGCTCGAGAACGGCTTCCCGTCCAAGCCCGGCGCCTACGAGGGCGCCCGCCACTTCGACTTCAAGCCCTCGCGCACCGAGCACGAGCAGGGCCAGTACGACTCCGCCGCGGCCAACATGGAGATGTACCTGATGCTCAAGGAGCGCGCGCTCGCGTTCCGTCAGGACTCCGAGGTCCAGGAGGCGCTGGCCTACTCCGGCATCGGCGAGCTGGCCGAGCCCACCATCGGCGAGGGCGAGTCCCTCCAGGACGTCCTCGCGGACCGTTCCACCTACGAGGACTTCGACGCCGATGCCGCCGGTGAGCGCAACTACGGCTTCGTGCGGCTCCAGCAGCTGGCCATGCAGCACCTGCTGGGCTTCCGCGCCTGATCGGCCGACCCGTCTGACCGGCCGGGGGCGGCGCACGTAGGATCGCTGCGTGCGCCGCCCTCGCCGTGCCCTGCCCTCGCTCCACGCCGTCGCACCCTCCACCGCCGCAGCCTCCATCGCCGCAGGAAAGGACCCCTCATGGCCCCCTCCGTTCTCGGAATCGACTCCTCCACCCAGGCGACCAAAGCAGTGCTCGTCGACGCCGAGACCGGAGCCGTCCTCGAGGAGCGCCGCGCCGCCCACCCTGACGGCACCGAGGTCGATCCGCGAGCCTGGCTCGACGCGGTCGACGAGGCCGCGGGCCCCTTGCTGGAGCGCGCCGAGGCCGTCGCCGTCGGCGGCCAGCAGCACGGCATGGTGCTGCTGGACGAGCGCGGCGAGGTGGTGCGTGATGCGCTGCTGTGGAACGACACCCGCTCCGCCCCGCAGGCCGAGGCCCTGATCGAGGAGATGGGCGGGCCGGAGGCCTCCGTCGAGGAGATCGGCAGCCTCATGGTCGCCTCCTTCACCGCCTCCAAGCTGCGCTGGGTGCGTGACAACGAACCCGACAGCGCCCGCCGGGCTGCCAGCGTGCTGCTGCCCCACGACTACGTCTCCCGTCACCTCGCCGGCGGGGGAGAGGCGTTCACCGACCGCGGCGACGCCTCCGGCACCGCCTACTACTCGACCCGCACCGAGGAATGGAAGCCCGACCTCGTCGAGCTCGCCCTCGGCCGCACCCTCGAGCTGCCGCGGCTGCCCGGCACCCCGCAGGAGGTCATGGCCCGCACTCCGTCCGGCGCCGCGATCGCCGCCGGCACCGGGGACAACATGGGCGCCGCCCTCGGCCTCTCCCAGGGCGAGGGCGATGTCTCCGTCTCCATCGGCACCTCCGGCGTGTGCGCCATGGTCAGCTCTGCCCGCCCCAACGACGCCACCGGCTCGATCACGGGATTCGCCGACGCCACCGGGCGCTTCCTGCCCATGGCCACCACCATCAACGCCGCCCGGATCCTCGAGGCCGGCCGTTCGCTGCTGGGCGTCTCCCACGAGGAGATGGCGCAGCTGGCCCTTGCCAGCGTTCCCGGGGCCCACGGCGTGACGCTGCTGCCCTACTTCGACGGCGAGCGCACCCCGAATCGGCCCGACGCCCGGGCAACCCTCACGGGGATGTCCACCTCGACCAGTCGCGAGGACATCGCCCGCGCCTACATCGAGGGCCTGCTGTGCTCCCTGGCCGACGGCATCACGGCGCTGGAGGAGGTCACCGGCACCACCGCCGCGGGCATCACGCTGATCGGCGGCGGTGCCCGCAGCGAGGCCGTCCAGCAGCTGGCCCCGGCCATCTTCGGCCGCGGCGTCACCGTCGCCCCGGCAGCGGAGTACGTGGCCCTCGGCGCCGCCCGCCAGGCCGCCTGGGCGCTCGCCGGCACCGAGGAGCCCCCGGCGTGGGAGGTCACCGGCAGCCGCACTCTCGAGGCCGAGCCCACCCCCGAGGTGCTCGCCGCCTACCGGGAGCTGAAGGACCGCACCGCCGACTGGGCCTGATCCTGCCGGCCGCACCCGCAGGACGGCCGACGGCACCAGCAGGAGGAGAGCCCGGCGCCATGAAGCCAGAGGACCTGCACGAGACGGCGATCCAGCGTGCCCTCTCGCTGCCGGCGACCGCGCTCGAGCACCCCTTCGGGCCCGAGTACGACGTCATCAAGGCGCTCGGGAAGATGGTTCTGTTCGCCGCGTTCCTGCAGCGCGAGCCGATCGTGGTGCTCAAGGCGGACCCGGACGACGCGCGGATGCTGCGCGAGAACATCGCCGGCATCGGTCGCGGCTATCACATGAACAAACGGCACTGGATCACCGTGCGCGCGCATCCCAGCGTGGACCGCGCCCTGCTCGAGGACCTGGTGACCGACTCCTACCGCCTCGTGATCGCCTCCCTGCCCAGGTCGCGGCGGCCGATCGACCCGGAGACGTTCGAGGGGCCGTGACGTGAGGATGTCGCGCTGCTGAGGCCGGCGGGTGGATCGACCGTCGCAGCGCCGAGACCAGCGGACCGATCGACCGTCGCAGCCCCGAGACCAGCGGACCGATCGACGCTGTCAGCCGCCGAGTATCTCCCGCTCGCTCATCCGGCGCAGGCGGGCAACCCGCTCCTCCGTCGGCGGGTGGGTGGAGAACAGCTGGCCGAGGCCGCCGCCGGCCCGGAACGGGTTCTCGATCATCATGTGCGCGCTGTCCTGGAGCTCCTGCTCCGGCGGCAGCGGCCGGGCCTGCACACCGCGGGAGATCTTCTCCAGCGCCGAGGCGAGCGCCTGCGGATCACCCGTCAGCCGGGCACCGTCGTGGTCCGCGTCGTACTCGCGGGTGCGGGAGACGGCCAGCTGGATCAGCGTCGCCGCGATCGGCGCCAGGATCATCGCCAGCAGCGCGCCGATGATCCCGCCGCCGCCCTCACGCCCGCGACCGCCGAACCACAGCGCCATCTGTGCGAGGGAGGTGATGACCCCGGCGATGCCGGCGGAGACCGAGCTGGTGAGGATGTCGCGGTTGTAGACGTGCATCAGCTCGTGGCCCAGCACTCCGCGCAGCTCCCGTTCGCTCAGCAGCTGGAGGATGCCCTGCGTGCAGCACACGGCGGCATGGCTCGGGCTGCGGCCGGTGGCGAACGCGTTGGGCTGCGCGGCCGGGGAGATGTAGAGGCGCGGCATGGGCTTGCCGGCCCGGTCGGCCAGCTCGCGCACGATCCGGTGCAGGCCAGGAGCCTCGTGCTCGGAGACCTCGACTGCCCGCATCGAGCGGATCGCGATCTTGTCGCTGTTCCAGAAGCTGATGGCGGTCCCGACCAGGCCGATCAGCGCGAAGATCCACAGCGCGCTGCCACCGATGAGCCAGCCCACGGCCAGCAGCACGCCCCACAGCAGCCCGATCAGAGCCGCCGTCTTGACCAGGTTCCCGACGCTGCGTCCCACGATCTCCCTCCCTCGATGCGCTTGTGTATCGAGAATAGATCCGGTGGCTCGCAGCCGGTAGGGAGTTCGCTGTGGGATGACGGCGCGGTTCAGGCCCGCACGACCCGCTGCCGCGCGGTTCGGCCTGCCCCTGGTTGCCCGCGGCTCACGCCCGCGCGAGGATCGCCTCGGCGAAGGTCTCCGCGACGTCGGGGACGAGGTGGAGGTTGAAGAAGGGCTCGAAGAGCTCGGCCTCCAACAGCACCAGCCCGTGCTCCGCGGAATTGACGGTGTCGATCCGCCCGTACAGCGGCGCGGCCAGTCCGGTGACCTCCGAGACGACCGCCAGCACCCGCTCGGCGAATGACCGCTCGAGCGTGGAGGTCTCGACCACGACGGGGCGCTCCTGGTAGGTCCCGCCGCGCAGGCCGCCCCCGCGGGCGAGCAGCGCGCCCTTCGCGATCGCGTGCGTGACGTGGCCGTCGACCACGTAGAGCGCCTTCTCCCGGCCCTCGGACAGCTCGGGCACCTCGGGCTGCAGCATCACCACGCCGTCCTCGGCCAGGATCACGCGGGCCAGCTCCGCAGCGGCCGGGTCGTCGTGCGCGAAGAGTCCGGTATGGAGGGAGCCGGCGCCGACTGCCGGTTTCACGACCACGTGGCCCGGCGCTCCGGTGCTCCCGGTTGCCCCGAGCTCCGTCAGTGCCGACGAGAACGACTCGAGATCCTGGTGATAGGTGGTGGGCACGACCGGTACGCCTGCGGCGTCGAGCTGTGCGAGGTAGCGCTTGTCCATGTTCCAGCGCACCAGCTGCGGTTCGTTGAGCACCCGCGTCAGACGGCCCGCCCGGTCGAGCCAGGCCTCGAACTCCTCGGCCCGCAGCACGTAGTCCCACGGCGTACGGATCACGGCGAGGTCGTAGGAGGACCAGTCCACCGCGGGATCGTGCCAGATGGCGCGCTCCGCCTCGGCGCCGCATCGCAGCAGCGCCTCCAGCAGCGGCGTGACATCCCGTTCGGGATCGGTGTCGACGCGGAATCCGGCGTCGGTGACGACGATGGCGATGCGGGGCATGGCTCGAGATTACCGGCGGGGCACCGCGCCCGCGGGCAACGTGGCGTCGCCGGGTATCGCGGCCGCGGAATGAGGACGGCGCATCGAGGGTCGTGACGGCGAACATGCCGTTCGGCTCCTCGAGCACCCCCTCGTTGAGGCCGTTCAGCGCGGCCCATAGCGGCCTTATCGAGGGGGTGCTCAGACGGGGAGTTGCAGGTGCAGGCGGGCGCAGCCTGGGGGTGCGCAGAGGGGTGCTCCAGGTGCAGGTGGGACAGCTGGGGGTGCAGTGCGGGCGCAGAGGGCGAGGCGGGGACTGTGGCAGGCATGCGGGGACGCGGGCAGGGCGTCGGCAAGTTGCTCGCCGGGTATGCACCGGATGGATAGAGTTGCACAGCGGGGGTCCGGATCGTCGGGTGTCCGTTTGTCGGACAACTACTTTCAGCGCCATGACCTGCTGGTTGTTACCCTCCAGTGATCATTCAGGTGGCTATGGGGGAGCCGTTGTGCGAGGATCTATGCGGCCCCCAGCGTGAAGTGACGTGCGGGATCGCGCCTCGGAAGAGGCACAGGTCCCGCCGCGGCCTCCGTGTTCACGTCCCCGGAGCAGATGCGTGGCATCGCCCGGGTCGATGTCGGACGGCGCACGCGCAGGGGTCGAACGCCGGTCGGCCCGCCGTGGGGAATCACTGCGACCCGAGCACGCCCGCGCCCACGACTCGTGGGTCTCGCGGACGGACCGGCGCGAAGTGCCCGTACTGCTGCGACGAAAGGACCCTGCATGCCGCCCGCCCCAGGCGACATCTCCCAGCTCGGAACCGTCGGAATCCTCGTCCTGCTGCTGCTGTTCTATGGCGGCACGATGTGGATGTCCGTGACGATCTCCCGCAAGAAGGAGAACGCCGACGGCTACATGACCGCCGGCAACCGCATCGGCTTCGGCGTCTCGGCCGCCTCGATGACCGCCACCTGGATCTGGGCGTCCTCGATGTACGCCTCGGTCACCGCCGGCTACACCTACGGCGTCTCGGGCCCCATCCACTACGGGCTGTGGGGCGCCTTGATGATCCTGTTCATCTACCCCTTCGGCAAGCGGATCCGGAAGGTCGCGCCCAAGGCGCACACGCTCGCCGAGGTCATGTACGCCCGCCACGGGCGCTCCTCGCAGCTGATGCTCGCCGGCTCCAACGTGCTCGGCTCGGTCATCTCCCTGACCTCCAACTTCATCGCCGGTGGTGCGCTGATCGCGATGCTCTCGCCGCTCAGCTTCGGGGTCGGCATCCTCATCGTCGCCGCCGGTGTGCTGCTGTACACGCTGTGGTCCGGCTTCCGCGCCTCGGTGCTGACGGACTTCGCGCAGGTGGTGGCGATGCTCGGCGCCGCCGTCGTGATCATCCCGGCGGTGTTCTTCGTCGCCGGCGGGCCCTCGATGTTCACCGAGGGCGTCGAGGCCGGTCACGTCACCCCGGAGCAGGGCAACTTCTTCTCCTCGGACGCGTTCATGAACCAGGGCGCCCCGTACATCGCCGCCGTGCTCGCCTACGCGATCGGCAACCAGACCATCGCCCAGCGGCTCTTCGCCGTGCGCGAGGACCTCATCAAGCCCACCTTCATCACGGCCACCATCGGCTACGGCGGCACCGTGATCGGCGTGGGCATGCTCGGCGTGATGGCCCTGTACCTGGGCATCTCGCCCATGGACGGCGACGTCAACAACCTCATGCCGCAGATGGTCGGCAGCTACCTGCCCCTGATCCTGGTCGCCATCGCCTTCGTGATGATCATCGGCTCGCTGTCCTCGACGGCGGACTCGGACCTCTCGGCGCTGAGCTCCATCGTCATGGCCGACATGTACGGCCAGTCCGTCGGCCGCGACAAAGCCAATCCCCGCACGATGGTGTTCATCGGTCGCGCGACCATGATCGTGGCCACCGGCGCCGCGCTGTACTTCGCCACCGCGAAGTTCAACATCCTGGACCTGCTGGTGTTCGTCGGCGCCCTGTGGGGCTGCCTGGTGTTCCCGGTGATCGCCTCCTTCTACTGGCAGAAGGTCACCAACTCCGCCTTCACCGTCTCGGTGATCGCCGCGCTCGTGGTGTTCCTGCCCGTGCGCTTCCAGTGGATCCCGCTGACCGGCGCCTGGGCGCTGGTGGTGGAGCTGCTCGCCATCCTCGGCGTCGGCGTGGTGCTCGGCATCATGGCCTTCGGTTTCTTCGGGCTGCGCCCTGCGCTGGTCACCGGGGCCGTCGCCACCATCGCCCTGCTGCCGCTCGGGTTCGGCTTCTTCCGCGACTACGAGACCCTCAGCGGCTCGCTCGTGGCCTACTCGGTCTCGTTCCTGGTCTGCTATCTGATGAGCTTCCGCTCCGGCCGGGATTTCGACTTCTCGGTGATCCGGGACGTCACCGGGGACTTCGACCACGAGGACGAGGCAGCCGACGCCAGTGCGCCGGCCGACGACGGGGAGGGGCCGTCCCTCGACGCCGTCCCCTCGCGCGACTGACCGACCATCCCCGCGGCGGGGCTGCGCGCCCCGCCGCGCCCGACCTCCACCCCTGGAAGGAGACACAGCCATGGCTGCAGCCCTGACCCTCTACGTGCTCATGTGGCCCGTGATCGTCGCCGGCGTCCTGTTCGCCGTCGTCCGCGGCTTCCTCAAGGACATCCGTGCCGCCCGCAAGGAGGGCAAGACGGTCATCTGATCCGTCCGGCGGCGATCCGAGCCGTCCCCACGCCACAGCGCCCGCCGGCCTCGAGCAGAGGGGCCGACGGGCGCTGTTCTGTGTCGGGGGTCGAGCGGATCAGGGCACGATCCAGCCGGCGGCCCGTCGCGTCGTCCGGATCGGGCAGGCTGGTCAGGCCTGGCTGCGCGAATTCAGGTCAGCGATCAGCTCGTCGGCCTGGCGCAGCTTGCGGGCCAGCTTCTCACGCGCTTCGCGAGCTCGAGCCAGGTAATCGGCCGGGTCAGTGTCGCTGGGCTCACCGTGGAGCAGCCGCAGGATGTCGGTGGTCTCTTCGAGCGTGAAGCCCAGGGGTGCTATCCGCCGGATGTGTGTCAGCCGCTCCACGTCGTCCTCCGTGTAGAGACGGAACCCGCCTTCGGTACGACCCGACGGCGGGAGCAATCCGACCTCGTCGTAGTGGCGGATGGTCCGCAGGGACAGCCCTGTGCGCTCGGCGACCTCACCGATGTGCATCATGCGGCTCTGCTCCTGCTGCGACATCAGCCCACCTTTCCGTGCGGAGGGACGAGTCTACCAGCGCGTCAGGGTTCGCCCTCGGTGAGGCTCACTCGCGGGCCACGCTGCGGGCGCAGTCCGAGGGGGCCGGACGCTCTTGACATGGTCAGGACCGCACGCTCGCCTGGGGGAAGGCGTCGGGGAGCTTCTCCTGCACGCGCGCGAACGTCCAGCGATTCTGGAACAAGGCGACCGGGTGGCCGTCGGGTCGGTACAGGACTTCGACGCCGTGGAGTGCGGAGACCGAATCGACCGCTGAGCGTGGGAACGGCGTCGAGCGGTCGTAGGGCATCGGCGCGTCGACAGCAATCTCCACACCGAACTCGCGACGCATCCGCTCGACGGTGACATCGAACTGCAGCTCACCGACGGCTGCCAGGACCGGGCCGCCGGGACTGCCGTTCACGTCTCGCAGCACTTGGACCGTGCCCTCCTCCTCGAGCTGGATGAGGCCTTTGGTGAAGCGTTTATGCCGTGCGGCGTCGAGGTTCCGTGCGACACGGAAACGTTCGGGATCGAACCGCGGCATGCCGGGGAAGGTCACGGCGGGACCGCCGTAGATCGAGTCTCCCACGCGCAGCCCGGTGATGTTGACGAAGCCGATCATATCGCCGGGCCACGAGGCGGAGGCGGACTCTCGCCCTCGTCCTACCAGGTGATGCGCGTACTTCGAGGAGACCGGGCGTCCCGTCTGCGCATGTCGCAGGTCGATCCCTCGTGCGAAGAGCCCTGAGACGACCCGGACGAAGGCCACCTGATCCCGGTGAGCGGGGTTCATCCCCGCCTAGATCTTGAAGACGTAACCGGAGAACTCGGAGTCCAGCGGCCTCGGACGGCCGTTCCCGTCCGTCCACGGGTGCGGAGGCGGGGCATGTGCGACGAGGAAGTCCAGGAGGGCTCGTACCCCGATGTTCCCGGCCGCGGCCGTGAACAGGACGGGAGTCTGGTCACCCGCGAGGAAGGAGTCGCTGGCGAACCTGCCGTTGAGCTCGGCGGCGATTCCGGCGCCTTCGGCTGCTTCCGACCACAGGCCCTCCTCGAGATCCGGATCCGCGGAGCCTTCGACGAGCTCCTCATGTGCCATGCGGGCGCCCGAGCTCACGACCTCGTGACGTGTATATGCGGCGGCGCCGGGCTCCATCAGTCCCTGGAAGCGGCCGGCGTAGCCCACGGGCCAGTTCACCGCTACCGGGGTGCGGCCGGTCGCCCTTTCGATGTCGTCGAACAGCTCGAGGGCCTCGAGCCCTGGCCGGTCCCATTTGTTGATCACGGTTACGACGGGCAGGTGGAGGCGGCGGCATGCCTCGAACAGCTTTCGGGTCTGGGCTTCCATGCCCTTGGCGGCATCGAGCAGCATGACGGCGGAGTCCACGGCCGTGAGCACCCGATAGGTGTCCTCGGAGAAGTCCGAGTGACCGGGGGTGTCGAGCAGGTTGAAGACCACGTCGTGGTAGGTGAACCGCAGGGCCGTCGAGCTGATCGAGATCCCGCGCTCCCGTTCGACCTCGCCCCAGTCGGAGATGCTCGCGGCCCGGCTCGCCTTGCCATGAGTCACGCCGGCCTCCTCGACGAGGTGGGCGTGCAGCGCCAGTGCCTCGGTCAACGTCGACTTGCCGGCGTCCGGGTGGGAGATCACCGCGAAGGTTCTGCGCCGCATCGCTTCATCGAGGGCCCGGGGCGGGGATGCCGTGGGGTTCAGATCGGTGTCCATCACGGTCACTCTACGCTCACGTCAGGGTAGACTTCATGGGTGTCGCCTCGGCGAGGCGTCTCCGAGGGCGACGCCGTCGGTTGGCTCCGCCCGCTCCGCGCCTGACCCCGGCGTGCGGCAGGCGGGGCTGACCTGTCTCGTCGTGCGCGCCGAGAGAGTCGTGAGAGGCTGAAACGAAATGCAGTATCCGGTGACGTGAAGGGAAGCGCTGTGATCCTGCTCAGGAAGCGCGGGGCTCCGTGGACCGGACCTTCTCGAGGTCTCGCCGGCTGGTCGATGGCCGCTGTGGCCGCCCTGGTGATGTGCGCGACGGCTCCCGGGCAGACGGCAGGGGTCTCGGTCTTCATCGGGCCGATGGTCGAGGATCTCGACGTCCCCCGCGAGCACATCTCCACGGCCTATCTCGTCGGCACTCTGTTCGGCGCCGCCGTGCTGCCGTGGATCGGGCGCTGGGTGGACCGGGTCGGAGTGCGCCGAGCGATGCTCCTCATCGCGGTCGGATTCACGCTGGCCCTGGTCGGGATGTCCCTGGTGCGCGATGTCTGGACCGTGACCGTCGGGTACATGCTGATCAGGTCTCTCGGTCAGGGGGCGCTCGGCCTGACCGCGGTGACGTTCTCAGCCCGGTGGTACACACGCAATCGCGGCACGGTCCTGGGTTTCGTCTCCGCAGCCGGGTCCGCGGGGATCTCCCTCGCACCCCTCGGGCTGGAGACGTTCCTGGTGCAGGCGGGATGGCGCTCCACCTGGATCGTGGCGGGCCTGGCCGTAGCCGTGATCGTGGTGCCGCTGTCGCTGTTCGTGGTGCGCGACCACCCGCCCGTCCCGCCCACACCTGATCCTGGCGAGGAAGCCAGCACGGCCGGGCGCGACTTCACCCGTGGCGAGGCGATGCGCGAGCCGTGGTTCTGGGTGCTGGTCAGCACGGTCGCAGTCTCAGGCATGTTCACCACCGCCGCCATGTTCCATCAGTTCGACATCCTTCAGCAGCGCGGGCTCTCCAGTACGGCCGCCGCCGCGACGTTCGTGCCGCAGGCCGTCGCCGGTATCGCCGCGACCCTGCTCGTCGGCCGGCTCACCGAGCTGGTCAGCCCGCGCGTGCTGATGGTAGCCGGCATGCTTCTGCATACCGTCGCGTTCACCTGGGGCACCGTCGTCGACCCGGGGTGGAGCGCCGTGGCGTACGGATTGGCCATCGGCGCCGCCGGCGCGGTCGCGCGCACCGTCGAGATCGTGACCGTCGCCGCCACGTTCGGGACCACGCACATGGGGGCCATCCGCGGAGTGGTCTCATCCGTCGCCGTCGGGTCGACCGCGTTGGGCCCGCTCGTGTTCGCGGCCATCGAGGGGCAAACCGGCAACTACACCGTCCCGTTGCTGGTCGCAGCGGCCGCGCCGTTGCCCGTGGCCGTCTTCGCTCTGATGGCGCGCAGACCGGACCTGTCGGGCAGACTGGCGTGATGAGTGAGAAACGACGTGATCAGCAGGTGATGCACATCGGGGTCGTCGCCGAACGCACGGGGCTCAGTCAGCGCACCCTGCGCCACTACGATGACATCGGACTGGTCAGCCCGTCGCAGCGGAGCGATGGAGGGTATCGCCTCTATACAGAAGTTGATGTCCAGAGGCTGCTCCTGATCCGACGGATGAAGCCGCTCGAGTTCAGCCTCCAGGAGATGCACGACCTGCTCGCCCTCACCGATGCGGTCGCCGCGTCCGTCGCCACCGACGGGGACCTGCAGCGCCTGCGTGACCTGGAGAGAGTCGCGGCGGAGCGTCGTGCCGATCTGACGGCGAAAGCCGCCATGGCCGATGAGTTTCTCGAACGCCTGCGTGAATTCTCTGCGCGCATGCCCCCGACGAGGAGGGCCGGGAACGATGGCTGAGACAGCCTGTCCGCACTGCGGCGGGCAGATCACCGCTGACCATGACGAGGCTGGAGGGCTCACTCTGACCTGCACGGCGTGTGCGGCGACGTGGTCGCGAGGGCCAAGACGCTGTCGGATCTGCGAGGGGTCGGAGTTCGTCGAATGCCAGCAGCATCTGACGGTCACGCCACGAGGGACGCTCCGCTCCGTGATCGGGGCACGCTCGATCCGGCTGTGCCCTCGCTGCGACAGCGAAGAGATCGCCTACGCAGCCGGCCGCGGCATGGTCGTCCACGACCAGTACCGTTCGCGCTTCCTCCACGGCGATGCCGAGCCCCCGGCATCCTCGCCGCGGCGCCGATCCACGAGCGACGATCCGGGCCGCGGCTCGGCGGACGATTCCGATTCGTCGGCGCCCGCGAAGCCGTCGACGTCCGCTCCGGCCCCACTGAGCGGTGCCGCGCCGGCTGGGTCCGCTTCGCCGCCGGCATCCGGGCGGTCACCCGCCGCACGTGCCGACACCGAACGCCCAGAGCTCAGCGATCCGACCGTCCGCCAGGCGATCACCGCGTTCCTCGAAAGCGCCCGGGCACCCGACTCCACCGCGATGCTCCTGCTCGGGCAGCACCTGGGACCGGGGACGCGCCTGAGCTCCCTGGACGTCGAATCGCTCGAGACAGTATGGCTCGAGCGCACCTACCCAGCGGGCAGCGAAGGCCGCACGACGGTGCAGAACGCACTCGGCGACTGGCGAGGACGCGGCTGGCTGTGAACCTGCGGCCGTCCTCACCGCCCGCGATGTGAGCCACGTCGCCTCGGCTACGCGCGACGCCCAACCTTCACGTAACGTCATGGTTGGCAATCGGGGCCTCCGCGCGGTGCGCTCCGTGGCCGGGGGTCCGTCCCTGACATCCCAAGGATCCCCATGACCACCACACCGACCGTGTCGCCGGCCGTCCCGCCGGCGGTGACCCACCAGCATTCGCAGGAGCAGCCGGACTCCGTCCGCTCGGCCCTGCGCAACCCGCGTCAGCTCAAGAGCGAGATCCTCGCCGGGCTCGTCGTCGCCCTCGCCCTGATTCCCGAGGCGATCTCCTTCTCCATCCTCGCCGGCGTCCCGCCGCAGGTGGGTCTGTTCGCCTCCTTCACGATGGCGGTGACGATCTCGATCGTCGGCGGCCGCCCCGCGATGATCTCTGCCGCAACCGGGGCCATCGCCCTGGTGATCGCACCTGTCGCGCACGACTACGGGATGGACTACTTCATCGCGACCGTGATCCTCGCCGGCGTGTTCCAGATCGTGCTCGCCGTGCTCGGCGTCGCCAAGCTCATGCGGTTCATCCCCCGCAGCGTCATGACCGGCTTCGTCAACGCGCTGGCGATCCTGATCTTCACCGCTCAGCTTCCTCACCTGTTCGGTGACGGCATCCCCTGGATCGTCTACCCGCTGGTGCTCGCCGGTATCGCGATCATGGTGCTGGTTCCTCGCGTGACCACCATCGTCCCCGCGCCGCTGATCGCCATTGTGCTGTTGACGATCGTCGTCGTGGCCGGAGGGCTGAAGCTGCCCAACGTCTCCGATCAGGGTGAGCTGCCCGAGTCGCTGCCGGCCTTGTTCATCCCCGACGTCCCACTGACCTTCGAGACGCTGGAGATCATCGCTCCCTTCGCCCTCGCCATGGCCGTCGTGGGCATCATGGAGTCGCTGATGACCGCAAAGCTGGTCGACGACGTCACCGACACCCACTCGAACAAGGCCCGCGAATCCTGGGGGCAGGGCGTGGCGAACGTCGTCACCGGCTTCTTCGGAGGCATGGGCGGCTGCGCCATGATCGGCCAGACCATGATCAACGTGAAGCAGTCCGGGGCCCGCACCCGGATCTCGACGTTCCTCGCGGGCGTCTTCCTGCTGATCCTGGTCATCGTGCTGGGGGACATCGTCGGGCTGATCCCGATGGCAGCGCTGGTCGCCGTGATGATCATGGTCTCCGTGGCCACCCTGGACTGGCACAGCA
>NZ_JBZXYT010000046.1:0-17062 GCF_059391765.1 Brachybacterium sp. SYSU DS0246
CATCACGATGCTGCGCTTGCTCATGCGCCCTCCACCTCTGTCCGTACAGTTCTCAGGTCGGCGACCTGGCCGTCGCCCCGGCGGGTGACAGAAGTCCACGCCCGACATGCGAAGGGTGGCGGCCCGCTGTTGCGGACCGCCACCACTTCTTATCATTCGACTCTCAGGTCGTGCTCGTCACCGCGCCTTGCGGGAGGTGACGAACGCGGCCGCTCCTGCGAGCAGGAGGAAGGAGGCGAGCGCCGCGATCGGCAGCGCTTCGCTGCCCGTCCGCGGAAGGTCGCCGCCGGTCGAACCGTCGGATCCGTCGCCGGAGCCGTCGCCGGAGCCGTTGCCGGAGCCGTTGCCGCCGGTCGACTCGTCCGAACCATTGCCGGAACCGTCACCGGAGCCGTCACCGCCGGTCGAGTCATCGGAGTCGTCACCGGAACCGTTGCCGACGTCCGAGGAGTCGTCGTCACCGGAACCCGAGCCGTCACCGGTGTCCGCCGGAGTGACCGTGAGGTCCGTCGTGGCCGTGTTGCCTTCGCTATCGGTCACGCCGAGCTCGTAGTCTCCGGGCGGGAGGTCGCTGGACACTGCCGTCTCGATGCTGAACGAGCAGTCGTCACCGACCTCGACGGTCACCGCGGCACCCACCGGGTTGCCGTCGGCATCCAGGGCCGCGATGGTCGCAGTGCCGGGGGCGAACCCGGTACCGCTCACGGTCATGGCGCCGCCGGCTTCGACGGTGCTCGGATCGACGGAGACGGCCTGATCGCCGATGCAGGTGCTGGCGGCGTCGGTGACCTCGAGCGTCGTCGAGGCCTCCAGACCGTCGGCATCCACCGCGGTGATCGTGTAGCCCTCAGCGGCAGTCGCGTCCTCGGGGACCGGCAGAACCGTGCCCTCGGGGAACGCACCCTCAGCATCCGTGGTCACCGCGATCGGGTCACCGACCGGGTTGCCCTCGGGATCGGACAGCTGGACGCTGACCTCGGACTCCGGAGCCCAACCACTCGAGGTCAGCACCGTGTCCTCACCGGCAGCCACCGGGGAGGTCGCCTCGATGACCGGAGCACCGACCTCGGTAACCTCCAGCGGGCTGGTCGCCTCGTTCCCCTCGGGGTCCGTGGCGACGACCGTGTAGTCACCGGCAGTGGCGTCCTCCGGGATCGGCAGCGCCGAACCCTCGGGGAAGTCACCGTTCTCATCGGTGGTCACCGTGACCGGATCACCCACGGGGTTGCCCTCGGGATCAACCAGCTGCACGGACACCTCGGTGCCGGGCTCCCAGCCCGAACCGGTCAGATCCGACTCACCACCGGCAGGAGCCGGCGAAGAGGCCTCGACGACGGCGTCGCCGATGCCGGGTGCGGTGACCTCGAGCGTCGTCGAGGCCTCCAGACCGTCGGCATCCACCGCGGTGATCGTGTAGCCCTCAGCGGCAGTCGCGTCCTCGGGGACCGGCAGAACCGTGCCCTCGGGGAACGCACCCTCAGCATCCGTGGTCACCGCGATCGGGTCACCGACCGGGTTGCCCTCGGGATCGGACAGCTGGACGCTGACCTCGGACTCCGGAGCCCAACCACTCGAGGTCAGCACCGTGTCCTCACCGGCAGCTACCGGGGAGGTCGCCTCGATGACCGGAGCACCGACCTCGGTAACCTCCAGCGGGCTGGTCGCCTCGTTCCCCTCGGGGTCTGTGGCGACGACCGTGTAGTCACCGGCAGTGGCGTCCTCCGGGATCGGCAGAACCGAACCCTCGGGGAAGTCACCGTTCTCATCGGTGGTCACCGTGACCGGATCACCCACGGGGTTGCCCTCGGGATCAACCAGCTGCACGGACACCTCGATGCCGGGCTCCCAGCCCGAACCGGTCAGATCCGACTCACCACCGGCAGGAGCCGGCGAAGAGGCCTCCACAGCCGGCGCAACCACGCCGGCCTCAGTCACCTCGAGCGGGCTCGAGGCCTCCAGGCCGTCGGCGTCCGTGGCGGTCACGGTGTAGCCCTCGGCAGGGGTCGCATCCTCGGGGACCGGCAGAACCGTGCCCTCGGGGAACGCACCCTCGGCATCCGTGGTCACGGTGATCGGGTCACCGACCGGGTTGCCCTCGGGATCGGTCAGCTGGACCGACACCTCGGACTCGGGGTTCCAACCGCTTGAGATCAGACCCGACTCATCACCGGCGGCGACAGGCGAGGTCGCCTCGATCACGGGTGCACCCACCTCGGTCACCTCGAGGGTGTCCTCGGCGGTGGCGCCCTCCGGGTCGGTCGCGGTCACCGTGTACTCACCGGCGACGGCGTCCTCGGGGACCGGCAGCACCGTGCCCGCGGGGAACGCACCGTTCTCGTCGGTGGTCACCGTGATCGGGTCACCGACCGGGTTGCCCTCCGGGTCTGCCAGCTGGACCGACACCTCGGTGTCCGGGGTCCAGCCGTTGGAGGTCAGCTCGGAGTCGTCACCGGCAGCAACCGGGGAGGTCGCATCCAAGGCCGGAACGCCGGCCTCAGTGACCTCCAGCGGGCTCGAGGCCTCGTTCCCCTCGGGGTCCGTGGCCACGACGGTGTAGTCGCCGGGAGCAGCATCCTCGGGGACCGGCAGAACCGTGCCCTCGGGGAACGCGCCCTCAGCATCCGTGGTCACCGCGATCGGGTCACCGACCGGGTTGCCCTCGGGATCGGTCAGCTGCACGCTGACCTCAGTCTCCGGGGTCCACCCGGAACCGGTCACCGTGGACTCATCACCGGCAGGAACCGGGGAGGAGGCCTCGATCGCGGGAGCGGTCGCCGCCTCGGTCACCTCAAGGGTGTCCTCAGCGGTGGTGCCCTCCGGGTCGGTCGCGGTCACGGTGTAGTCACCGGGCACCGCATCCTCCGGAACCGGCAGCACCGTCCCCGCAGGGAACTCGCCGTTCTCGTCGGTGGTCACCGTGATCGGGTCACCGACCGGGTTGCCCTCGGGATCGGTCAGCTGGACCGACACCTCGGTGTCCGGGGTCCAGCCGCTCGAGGTCAGCTCGGAATCGTCACCGGCAGCGACCGGGGAGGAGGCATCCACGACCGGCGCGCCGGCCTCGGTGACCTCGAGCGGGCTCGAGGCCTCGTTCCCCTCGGGGTCCGTGGCCACCACGGTGTAGTCGCCGGGAGCAGCATCCTCGGGGACCGGCAGAACCGTGCCCTCGGGGAACGCGCCCTCAGCATCCGTGGTCACCGCGATCGGGTCACCGACCGGGTTGCCCTCAGGATCGGTCAGCTGGACCGACACCTCGGTCTCCGGGGTCCACCCGGAACCGGTCACCGTGGACTCATCACCGGCAGGAACCGGGGAGGAAGCCTCCACGGCCGGCGCGGCGGCGTCAGCCACCTCGACCGGGGCGATGAGCTCGGCACCGTTCTCGTCGGTGCCGATCACATCGTAGTCACCGGGTTCGGTGCCTTCGGGGATGGTCACGCAGGTGTCACCGGGCAGCGCACCCTCGGCGTCCGCGGTGGCAGTCACCGGGTCGCCCACGGGGTTGCCGTCGGCGTCGGTCAGCTGCAGCGTCACGTCGCTCTCCGGAACCCAGCCGGCGGAGGTGATGATCGTGCAGTCCCCCGGCGCGGCCGGGGTCTCGGCCTCGAGGGTCGGAGAGTAGACCGTCAGCGGGGCCTCGCCGGTGTTGCCGTCGGGGTCGGTGCCCACGATCGTGTAGTCGCCGGGCGCGGCGTCCTCGGGCACGGTCACGCAGGTGTCCGCCGGGACATTGCCCTCGTCATCGGTGGTCGCGACGACGGGCTCGCCGACGGGCTGGCCGTCAGCGTCCGTGAGCTGGAAGCTCACCTCGGTGTTCGGCTCCCAGCCGCTGGAGGTGATGGTGCTGCACTCTCCGGCGGGAACGGGCGTGGTCGCCTCGACGACCGGCTCGACCACGGCGGTCTCGCAGGCGTCGATCCGGACACCGGCGTTGCCGATGCCCAGTCGCGCCGCACCGTCGGCCACACCGAGACTGAGCGCCGAGACCTCTAGGGCCGAGAGCGTCTCACTGCCGTCAGGCAGTTCGCAGGTCTGCGTCTCCTGGTGGTTGATCTGCAACGAGAACAGATTGTTCGCGATCAGCTCCAGGAACGGATCGACGGCCGCCCGCACGGGGACCGTGATCATGTCCGTCTTGACCGTCGTGAACGTGTCGTAGATCAGGCCTGACGGGTCGGTCAGCGTGTCGTTGACCGGGCCCATCACGGTCCCCATCGTCGCCATCACCGTATCGATCGTGGCGCAGGTGACAGTGCCGGTGAGCCCTGCGGGCTCACAGAAGTCATTGCTGATCTCACCGGTCAGGTTCATGTCCCAGCCGGCCGTGGTGCCGTCTGGAGCGGTCACCGCGACATTCACGCTGGCCGTGCTCACGGACTCCACAGCGGTATCGACCGCGACATCGATGACCTTCTCGATGACATCGTGGACGCTGCTTGCGATGAAGGGGTACGTGTCGGAGTCGATCAGCTCGGTGTTCGGGTCCTGATTGTTGATCCCGACCGGCCGATCGATGAGGTTGTCGTCGTTCCCGCCGATGCGGGCGAGATCCACCTCGATCGTTCCTTCCCCGAGATCGATCGTGGCGAGGCCGTCGTCCGTGCTGATCGGCGAGAGCAGGATGGCGTCGAGGACGTCCTGCTGGATGTCACTGGTCAGCTCGGTGTCGACCGTCATGCCGGGCAGTGCTTCGCCCAGGCCGAGGGCCTCATTGATCGCGTCGGTGATGTCGGTCTCGAGCTGTCCCGTGGCGTCGGAGACGCCGTCGGCCGCATCGTCGATCGCCGGCGAATGCAGCACGAGGCTCGCGTCGCCCACCCGGTACTGGCCGTAGTCGCCCACGGCATCGGGATCCTGGAACTCGCCATCGATGGCTTCGACCCACGCACCGCCGAGGCCCAGCTCGATATCTGCCTGATCGATCAGCCCGTCGGTGACACCGGACTGACCGGTGGCATCGACGATGGAGAGCAAGTTGATCGAAGCGGTCCCGAAGTCGCTGTCGGTCCCGTCCAGGGTCAGGCCACCGTCGGCGCCGGCGATGCCGGTGATGGCCTCGCCGTTCTGCCCGTCGGTCGCGGTCGACTCGCTCTGGACAGCTCCGATCTCGCCGAAGCTGATGAGCTGATCGAGCGGGATCTCGTAGCCGGTACCGAAGTCGACGACCTCGGTGCCGGCGAGCTCGCCGTTGAACGCTTCGTTATTAGGGCCAGGGTTCGTCGCCGAGCCGGCTTCGGACTGCGCCAGGCCAACGAGATCCTGGTCCGCGAGCGACATTCCGAGGACGCTGGCCTCGGCTTCCGTCGGCTCGTCGGGGTAGGAGTCGAGGCCGAGCGCCGAGGCGGAGCCGGAGGCGAACAGCGCGCCCACGGTTCCGATCGCGAGGCCCTGGAAGAGGCGGTCGCGCCACCGCCGTCGGCGAGGCGGTGGCGCAGAGGTTTGAGATGGGGGTTCGTGCAGAAGGTTGACCATGCGGAGTCTCCAAAACTCTTGGCGGTCGTGGGGGACAGCGCACCCGATCCCTGTGACAGTCGTGACTCAGTGATCTTTGTCGCCATACCCAGCCAACCCCAAGGTTCCGATCGAGTCAACCAACGGCCGTCGCAAAAATGTGGACATGTCCGACAGGTCAGGTCGCGGAGAGGGGGAGCCCGAGAGGCGATGATCGGGGCAACCGTGCAGGTTGGCAGCGCAGCGCGACGACGCGATTCTTACCTGGAGCAACGACCTGACCGGGCGACGAGGTTCCCTTTGTCCGGACATGACGGTGTGCGTCCGTGAGGTCGCTCAGGGCAACGGCGGAGAGGCCGCGCGGGATCCGTGAAGCCGCTGAATGAGCACCCCGGCGCGCCAGGTCGCGAGACCGTCAGCCGGAGGGGCTCGAGGCGCGGAGACCGCGCCGGGCGGTCAGCTCCCGGCGACCGGTGCGGTGGATTCCCGCTCGATCAGCTGCGTCTCCAGCTTGAACGGGTGAGCGAACAGCCCCGGATCCGAGGACAGCGCCAGCAGCCGCTCGACCGCCACCTGCCCCATCGAGAACAACGGCTGGCGCACCGCGGTCAGCTGCGGATGCGTCCAGCTCGCGATCATCGTGTCATCGAAGCTGACCACACTGAGGTCCCCCGGAACCCCGATCCCCAACTGCCGCGCCGCCCGCAGCGCCCCCACGCCCAGCGTGTCCGCCACCGCGAAGATCGCCGTCGGCGGCTCCGGCAACCGCAGCAGGCGATCCGCACCGCGCTGACCATCCTCGTAGTCGAAGCTGCCGTGCTCGATCAGGTCCTCGTCAACCGCGATACCGGCCTGCCCCAGCGCCGTGTGATACCCCTGCACCCGCTGCCGCGCCGGCACAGAATCCTCCGGCCCACCGATCAGCCCGATCCGACGATGCCCCAGGTCCACCAGATGCTGCACAGCCGCCGTACCGCCCTCCCAGTTGGTGGCGGAGATGGCGACGACGCCCTTGGTGCCAGGGCCGATGGTCACCGGGTCGATCGCGATCAGCGGCAGCTCGAGATCCTTGCTCCAGCGGGCGTGCTGCGGGCCGATCGGGGAGGTCACCGCGATGAGTCCCTCGATCCCGCGTGCGGAGAGATCGGCCATCTGCGCGCGAGTGGGGCCTGCGTAGCCGTCGGCCTTGGCGTCGACGCTGATCACGAGCAGGTCCACGCCGGCCCGGCGGGCGGCATGCTCGGCGCCCTCGAGGACCTGCAGGGCGTAGGGGCTGGTCAGGGTGTCGAAGTGGATCATCACCGAACGCCGGCGGTCGCTCTCGCGCCGCTTGGGCTGGTATCCGAGATCGCGGGCCGCGTCAGCGACCTCCTGGCGGGTCGAATCGCGCACGTCGGCGCGCCCGTTCATCACCTTCGACGCCGTCGCGAGGGACACGCCAGCCTTCTCGGCCACATCCTTCAAGGTGACCCGGCCCAGCCGCGCAACGTCCTCTGACATGTCCTGTCCTCATCCTCGCGTCTCGATACGGTCCCACGTCGCCCCCGGCACCCTGGAGGATATCCCGCGCCGGACTGCCTTGACCGGCCACGTCGGGGACTCTAGCCTAAACCCTGAGAGAAAATTCCGACGACTTTTCGGGCACTTTCTGTTGTTCGACGGTCGCACCGATGCGGCCTTCCTGATGACGACGACAGTACCGGTTCACATCGATGTGGAGGCGCCTCGTGGCCCTGTTCGACATGCCCCTCGAGGCCCTGCGGGAGTATCAGCCGGTGCTCGAGGAGCCCGCCGATCTCGACGACTTCTGGCGCGAAACCCTGGACCGGGCCCGCTCCCAGCCGGTGCTGATCGCGGTGGACACGACCGAGAACGGGCTCTCGTTGGTGGAGACCTTCGACGTCAGCTTCGCCGGTCACGACGGCGCCCCGATCCGCGCCTGGTACAACCGGCCCGCCGGCGTCAGCCATGACCTCCCGGTCGTGGTCGAGTACATCGGGTACGGGGGCGGCCGGGGAGAGCCGCTCGAGCGCCTGGCCTGGGCATGCGCCGGCTACGCACACCTGTTGATGGATTCGCGTGGCCAGGGCGCGTCCGGCGCCGGTGGCCACACCCCGGATCCGGTCGGCTCCGGACCGGCCGTCCCCGGCGTGATGACGCGGGGGATCGAGTCCCCGCAGACGTCGTACCTCACGCGCCTGCTGACCGACGCGGCCCGTGCCGTCGACGCCGCCCGCGCCCTGCCCGGGACCGACGGGCGCGTGGCCGTGGCGGGGAACAGCCAGGGAGGCGGGCTCGCCCTCGCCGCCGCGGGTCTGGTTCCCGACGTCGACGTCCTGATCAGCAACGTCCCCTTCCTCACCCACATCCGGCGCGCCGTGGACATCACCGACGCGAGCCCGTACCAGGAGATCGTGCAGTACCTCTCCGTCCACCGCGGCGCAGAGGAACAGGTCTTCCGCACGCTGTCCTATATCGACGCTCTGCATCTGGGCCGACGGGCCACCGCGCCGGCTCTGTTCTCGGTGGGGCTGCGAGATGTGACCTGCCCGCCCTCGACCGTGTTCGCCGCCCATAACCACTACGGCAGCGCCACCGGGACGCCTCCGGAGCGGGAGATGGTCGTCTACCCCTTCAACAACCACGAGGGCGGCGGGCCCGTCCAGCAGCGCCGCCAGCTGGACTGGCTGCGCAAGCGTCTCTGAGAGTTCGCACTGGCGTGCTTCCCTCCGCCGTCGTCGCCTCGGCGCCGCTGCGGGACCTGGTCGCTGCCGCATCTGATGCGCTGCCGGCACCGCTCCCGGCCCCACCCCCGCGCCCCTCGCCCCTCGCCCCTCGCCCCTCGCCCCTCGCCCCTCGCAGCTGATCGTTCGGAGAGCACCGTGAACCACACCGACCAGTCCGACCTTGCAGCGCCCGTCGACCGGTTCGACCACGATCGCCCTGTCGGGGCGGACCTCGCGTGGCTCGGGGCGCACGCAGCGGCGCGCCTGCCGGGCACCGTCGAGTTCCACGCCGACGGTGGCCTGGTCCCCACGCTGGGCGCGGAGGTGGCGCGATTGCGTGCCCTCGCGCCGTCGGGCCGCCCCGCGGCTGTCCTGCATCTGCACGAGGCTGCCGGGGCGCGGGACTCGGGAGTCCTCGACGGGACGGCCGCGCCAGCCGATCGCGGGGCCAGTGATGAAGCCACCGCCGGTACGCAGAACGAGTTCGTGGACGTGCTGGCCGAGCTCGCCGCGGCCGGTCCCGAAGCCTTCGCCCTGCGTTCGGCCCCGGAGCGGATCGACGTGATCGGTGGCGGCGAGCGCGGGCTGCTGTACGGCTTCTACGCGACGCTGCTGGCAGCGCCGAGCGAGCCGACGAGCTCGGCCGGCGCGGGCCAGTGGGAGATCCATGCCCCACGGCACGCGATCCGGATGCTCGATCACTGGGACAACCTCGAGGTCCATCCCGTGATGGGACAGGTCGAGCGCGGCTACGCCGGCGGCTCGTTGTTCTACGAGGATGGCGAGCTGCGGGCGGACCTCGGCCGTGTCGAGCACTATGCGCGGCTGCTCGCCTCCGTCGGCATCAACCGGGTCGCGATCAACAATGTCAACGTCCACGCCCGCGAGGCGACGCTGCTGATCGAGCGGCTCGACTCCGTCGCCCGGTTGGCGAGCATCTTCCGCGCCCAGGGCATCGCGACGTTCCTGTCGGTCTCCTTCGCCTCCCCCATGGTGCTGGGCGGTGTGGAGACAGCCGATCCGCTCGATCCGGCGGTCCAGCGATGGTGGGAGCGCGCGGCCGGTGAGGTGTACGAAGCCATCCCGGATTTCGGCGGCTTCGTGGTCAAGGCCGATTCGGAGGGCCAGCCCGGTCCGTTCGCCTACGGCCGCCACCATGCCGACGGGGCCAACATGCTGGGCCGGGCGCTCGCCCCGCACGGCGGCGAGGTGTTCTGGCGCGCCTTCGTCTACAACCATCGTCAGGACTGGCGGGACCGGTCCACCGATCGGGCACGGGCCGCGCACGACCATTTCGCGCCGCTGGACGGCGCGTTCGACGACAACGTGGTCCTGCAGGTCAAGCACGGTCCAATGGACTTCCAGACCCGCGAGCCCATCTCCCCCGTGCTCGGCGCCATGCCCTGCACGCGTCTGGCCGTCGAATTCCAGGTCACCCAGGAGTACACCGGCCAGCAGAAGCACATCTGCTACCTCGCGCCCTGGTGGCGGGAGAACCTCACCTTCCGCTTCGGTGACAGCAGCGCCCCGACGGTCTCCGACCTGGTCGCGCGCGGTCGCGGCGGCGTAGTCGCGGTCTCCAACGTCGGCGCCGACGAGTTCTGGACCGGCCACCCGCTCGCGCAGGCGAACCTCTTCGCGCTGGGCCGGCAGGCCTGGGGCCCGACGGGGATCCTGGAGGAGTGGATCCGGGCCACCTTCGGGCCCGCCCCGGAGGTCAGCGAGGTCCTCCACGACCTGATGGACGCCTCGTGGCAGCTGTACGAGAGCTACACCGCGCCGCTCGGGGTCGGCTTCATGGTGCGGCCCGGCCACCACTACGGGCCCGACGTCGACGGCTACGAATACACCCCGTGGGGCACGTACCACTTCGCCGACCGCGACGGGATCGGGGTGGATCGCACCGTCGCCACCGGGACCGGATACGCCGGCCTCTACCCCGAGCCCTGGGCCTCGATCTACGAGGATCCATCCACCTGTCCGGACGAGCTGCTGCTGTTCTTCCACCACGTGTCCTACACGCACCGGCTCCGCAGCGGGAAGACGGTCATCCAGCACATCTACGATTCCCGGGCCGACGGGTACGAGCGCGTACTGCGGCTGCGACCGCGCTGGCAGGAGCTGGCCGGGAAGGTTCCGTCGGAGCTGCACGACCGCGTCGACGAGCTGCTGGGCGAGCAGGAGCGTTCCGCGCTGGAGTGGCGGGACCAGCTGCGCACCTACTTCTTCCGCGCCTCCGGGGTCCCCGACGCCAGCGGCCGACCCATCTACTGACCACGGCTCCACGGACTGCGGCGCCGGAGCCTCCGCGGCCGGCCGATCTCTCGCGAGTTCGCCGTGGAGGCCGAGGCGGGTAGTCCGCTCAGCGCGCGAGGTCGTCAGCGGCGTGGGCGAGGAGCCGCGCCAGTTCTGCCGGTGCGCTCAGCATCGGCCAGTGCCCTGAGTCGATGTCGACGAATCTGAGATCCGTAGCCTTCGCCAGTTCGGGGACGTCCCCGGCGCCGATCCACTGCTCGGCCTGTTCGACGCTGAACTCCGGGCAGAACAGCACCACCGGGACGTCGTAGCGGCGCGGGTCGGTGAGCTCGACCCGCGCCTGGGCGACACCGGCGGGCACGGGTATGGCGTTCAGGGCCACATGCTCCTTGGTCGCCTCGTCCAGGTCCGCCGAGTCCGGGCCGGCGAACGGCTCCCATCCCGGGAAGGGCATGGTGCCGTCCTGGATCGGGAAGAAATCGGCGTACGGGGATCCGTCCTGTCCGGGAATGCCTCCGATCATGCCCACCCCGGCCACCTGGTCCGGCCGGGCATCGGCGACCAGCCAGGCCAGTGCCGACGACGCGGAGTGTCCCACGACGAACGGTTCGCCGTCGGCCGCGTCGACCGCCGTTGTCGCCGCAGCGATCTGATCCGCCAGCGTCGCCTCGGCATTGCCGTCTCCCTGCCCGGGCAGCGTGAGCGGGACCGCTCGATGGCCCGTTCCCTCGAGGTTCCGGGCGACGTCGTCCCACACCGTCGCGTCCAGCCAGAGCCCGCCCATCAGAATGATGTCCATGGCATGACGGTAGGGCAGCGACGCACGCTCCGCGGCGGGATCGGAGAACTCGTCCGAACCGATCGCGGCAGTGGCCGCCAGGGCGAGCCGGCCTGTTCAGCCAGCTGGTGCACCGTCCTGGCGCGCGTCTCCACCCGCGGCGGTGTCGTCGTCCGCTGCGCTGTCGCCGTCGGTCGAGGCGCTCTCGGAGGCCACGAACTCCGCGCGCAGACGCGCCAGCACCGGCTTCTCCGAGGTCCACACCGCGAACGTCAGCAGCGAGGCGAGGAACAGGAAGGCGTAGTCACCGACGAACAGACTGATCCCCGCCACCAGCACGCCGAGCGAGATCAGGGAGAGCGTTCGCAGCGGCATCGTCAGCAGGGTGAAGACGGACAGACGCAGCGCGTCGACGAGCCGGAACCTGAAGGTCGAGACGATGGAGAGTCCGCGGGCGGCGATCAGCACCACGATCGCCGCCAGGATCGCGAACGCCAGGTTCAGCGCGCCGGTCCCTGCGCTGTCGCCATAGACGATGTTGATGCTGAGCACCATGAGCACCAGGGCGGCCGGTACCCCGACCTTGAGGCTGTCGAGCGCGTTCTGCCTGTAGCCGCGCAGGAAGATCCGGGCAGGGATGGGGTCGGGGTCCTCGGCACGTTTCCGCCAGGCGTACTGGGCGGCCGAGATCGCCGGCAGCGCGAGCAGGAGCGAGGCGATGTACAGCGGGATGTTGCTGGCTTCGCGCGCCAGCAGCAACCACACCACGATCGTCGGCGACGAGGCGAGCACGATCAGCACATCCACGACCAGGAACCAGTAGATGCCCTCGGTCACGCGGGTGAAGGTGGTGCGGTCATCCCGCGTCGGCTCGGTCACGGGGCGTCTCCTCCTCGGGGCGCTGCGTCCGCAGCACGGGGCGCGGTGGCCATGCGATCAGCACCGGGCGCGGGGACGGAGCACCAGGATATCGGCGGGGGCCAGCTCGATCTCGTCACCCTCGGCGAAATCCCGCCCGCTCAGCAGGTCGGTCGCCTCCAGGTGCGCACGGAGACGGCGGGGCTCGCTCGCGTGGTTCAGCACGTAGTGGACCGCCTCGGGTCCTGTGCCGCGGATCGCCAGCTCGACGCCCTCGACGTCGGCGAAGGGGCCGAGCAGATCGTGGCGCCGCAGGATCCGGCGGATGACGATGTCGATCCCCTGGTCGTCGAGCACGGTGCCGACGTACCAGGCCTCACCCCGGCCCGTGCGGTGGCGCGTGATGGCGGGCATGCCGGCATAGAAATCTGCGCCGAAGGTCGCGACGGTCTCGGCACCGTCGGGCTGGATGAGGTCGAAGACGAGGCTGCCGCCGACTTCCGTCTCGGAGAACCGGACAGGGTTGATGACCCCGACGGGCTGGGCGTCGGTCTCGTCGATGCGGATACCGAACAGACTCGCGAGCGGGCCGGGCACGTCGGCCAGGAACGCGTTGTCGTCCTCGTCGACGCGGCCGGCCAGCACCGTGCTGAGCACGGTGCCGCCGCGGCGGGCGACCTCCTCGAGCCTCTCGGCCGTATCACCTTTGATCATGTGCAGCAGCGGCGCGACCACCACGTCGTATCCCGACAGGTCCGCCGTGACCGGGAGGACGTCCACCTGCGCCCCGGCCTCCCAGAGAGAGCGGTAGTGGGCGAGCATGACGCGGGGGTACTTGACGTGGCGATTGGGGCCGTCGGAGATCTCGACCGCCCACCACGAATCCCAATCGAACAGCAGCGCCACCCGGGCCGGGGTGCGGGCATCCAGAAGCGTGTCGCCGAGAGCCTCGAACTCGTGGCCGAGCTGTGCGACCTCGGTGAAGGTGCGGGTGTCGGTGCTTCCGGAGTGACCGATGACGGCGCCGTGGTACTTCTCGCAGGCTCCGCGGGAGTGGCGCATCTGGAAGAACAGGGCGGCGTCGGCCCCATGGGCGACTGCCTGCCAGGTCCACAGCCGCATGATCCCGGGCCGCTTGACGGCGTTGACGTCGCGGCTGGCGGTTGTCGACGGCGTCTGCTCCATCAGCCAGAACGGCTGTCCACCCTTGAGCCCGCGCATCAGGTCGTGGGCCAGGGCCATCCGTGGCGCCGCGGTGTCGGGATCGGGCGGGTAGTTGTCCCAGGAGGCGAAATCGAGGTGCTCGGCCCACCGGTGATAGTCGACGGGTCGGAACAGGCCCATGAAGTTCGTGGTCACGGGCTTGTCGGAGTGCTCTCGGATCGCGTTCTTCTCGATCAGGTAGGAGCCCAGCAGGTTGTCCGAGGTGAAGCGGAGGTAGTCCAAGGTGATGCCCTGGAACGCCGTGTGGTCCGGTCCCCGCCAGTGCTCCGAGAGGGCGCTGGGAGGGACGATCTGCTCGAAATCCGTGAAGCGGTGCGACCAGAACGTGGTGTTCCACGCGTGGTTCAGCGTCTCGAGGTCGCCGTACTTCCCTCGCAGCCAGCGGCGGAACTCGGCGGCGCACAGCTCGCAGTAGCAGGCACCGCCGTACTCGTTGGCGACGTGCCAGGCGATCACGCAGTCACGATGTCCGTAGCGCTCGGCGACGCGGCGCGCAAGCTCCCCGGACAGCCGTCGGTGTGCCGGCGAGGAGGGACAGAAGTTGTGCCGCTGTCCGTAGAGGTGCCGCCGTCCCTCGAAATCGGTGCGGGTGACCTCTGGATATTCGTGGGCCAGCCATGGCGGCATGCCGCCGGTTCCGGTGGCCAGGCACACCTGGCGCCCTTCCGCCTCGGCCTTGTCGATGATCCGGTCCAGGACCGTGAAGTCGTAGGTCTCCTCGGCGGGCTGGGTCACCGACCAGATGAAGACGCCGACGGTGACGGTGTCGATGGCTGCCAGGTCGAAGGCTCGGTAGTCCTCCTCCCAGATCTGCTCGGGCCACTGCTCGGGGTTGTAGTCGCCGCCGTAGCCGATGCGGGTCAGCGGAGGGAGGGGCATGGAAGGGAGCTCCTGGGGTCGCGGGGACTGCGGGACAGTGCGGACGCAGTGCGGACGGACCGGCGTTGCCGGCCCGAGGGCGGGTCGACGGGACGGGGCCGGCCGCTGCGCGTGGCAGCGGCCGACCCCGATCGCCTCAGCCGTTCGCTTCCTGGTAGCGCTGGTAGGCGCCGTTGACGATGTCGATGTACGAGGTCATGTTCTGGCCCTCGAGCTCCTCGACGTAGGCGTCCCATTCACCCAGGTCGCGCTGGCCGGTGATGAAGGCAAGGGTGTTCTGCTTGGCGTAGTCGGTCAGCGCCGTCTGGTAGAGCGAGGCCTGCTCCTGCTCCGACTCGTTCAGCGGCGCGGGCGGCGGCGGGTCGATCAGCGTCTTGTCCGCCATGCGCTCCTGCCAGGCGACCTCCTCCTCGGGGATGAGGGTGCGCACCAGCTCGTCGGAGGATCCGTGCTCATGCAGGAACACGCCGTTCATGCACCCGAAGTCCACTCGCAGATCCTTGGTGCCGTCCGGGTTCAGGCCCAGCCAGTCGACGTCGTCGGCCAGCACGCGCTCCTCGCCGTTGCGGGTGAAGGTCTCGCCCTCCACGCCCCACTTGCCGAACTCGAGTCCCTCGTCGGAGTAGTAGTTCCAGTCCACCCACTGCATGATCGCGACGAAGGTGTCCTTGTCCAGGATGTTCGAGTTGAACATGACGCCGCTCTGGACGCGACGGCCGCCGAAGACGTCGCCCGCCGGGCCGGAGGGCACGCGGATCTTCTCGAAGCGGTAGTTCCCCTCGCCCACGGTGCTGTCCAGCGCAGTGCGGGAGGTCTCGATCTCCTGGAAGTTCGTGGTCATCGCGTAGGAGGACTCCTGGCCGAGCTTCTGCATCGCCGGGTCGTCCTCCTGGGTGAAGGACTCCGCGTCCATCAGCCCGTCCGAGACCAGGCCGGCGAAGTACTCGACCATCGCGCGGTACCCCTCGGTCGCGCCCGGGAACACGAAGGCGCCGGCCTCCGCATCCCACTGGCTCGCGGACAGCCCCCAGCCGCCGACGGTGCCGAAGGTGGGTGCGGCGAGCTGCAGCAGCGCATCCCCCTTCCAGCGGTCGGAGAACACGTAGTTGCCGCCCTTGGCGTCCTTGATGGCCTCCAGGGTCTCGCGGAACTCGTCCCAGCTGGTGGGTTCGGACAGACCGAGCTCCTCCAGCACGTCCATGCGCAGGCCGACGGTGTAGTCGGGACGGGCGGACTGCAGCAGACCGGGCAACATGTAGAACTTGCCGTCCTCCTGCCGCAGCGAGTCGATCTCCTTCTCCAGTCCCCAGTCGGCGACCTTCTGCTGGAAGTTCGGCAGCAGATCGAGGTAGTCGCTGACGGGAAGGATCGCGCCCGAGGCGACGTACTGCGACTCCTGGCCCGGATAGGTCACGGGGATCACCGAGGGGGCGTCCCCGGCCCCGACCAGCAGGCTGCGCCGCTGCTCGAAGTCGCTCAGGGGCGCGGTCGTCATCGCGAATGTGACGTTGTTGCGCTCCTCGGTGGTGGTCAGCACCAGCCAGTCCTCGTTGAGCGGGTAGGCGGGGTGGTCGCGGTAGAGCATGTCGATCTCGAGCGGCTCGGTGGCGACGAACGTGGTGCCGACGTCGTAGTCGTCCATCGCGCCCACGCGCTTGTCATCGAGGTTGGCCGGCTCACCGCCCCCGGAGCCGGATTCGCCCCAGTCGTCGTCCCCGCCCCCGCAGGCGCTCAATCCGGTCGCGACGAGTCCCACTGCGAGCCCGCCGACGAAACTGCGTCGTTTCATTGCCATGATGCAGACCTTTCTGATGTGGATCCGAAGATCCGCCTGGATGCGGCCACCGTCGGCCGCGGAAGATGCGACCGCCGGTGGCCGCACCCGTAGGAATGGATCAGCCCTTCACAGACCCGAGCATCACGCCGGAGACGAAGTAGCGCTGGAGGAAGGGGTAGAGGCAGACGATGGGGAGCACGGTCAGGACGATGGTGACGGCCTGGATGTTGGAGGCCACCTGGCCCATGCCGTCTGCACCGGCACCACCGCTCACGGATGCGGCGTTGGTGGCCCCGGCGATCAGATTGCGGAGGTAGACGGTGACGGGGTACAGCTCCGCGCGGTCCATGTACAGGAACGCCTGGAACCACTGATTCCAGAACGAGACCGCATAGAACAGGATCATCGTCGCGATGACGGCCTTGCTGAGCGGCAGCACGATCCTGGCGAAGATTCCGTACGTCGTCAGCCCGTCCACGGATCCGGATTCCTCCAGCTCTTCGGACATGTTCTCGAAGAACGCCTTCATCACCAACAGGTTGAACACGCTGATCGCATTGGGTATCACGATCGCCCAGATCGAGTTGGTGAAACCGAGCGATTTGATGAGGATGTAGTTCGGGATCAGGCCGCCGTTGAAGAACATGGTGAACACGGCGACACCGATGAACATCGCACGCATCTTCAGGCGCCGCTTCGACAATGCGTAGGCGAACGTCGTGGTCAGGACCATCGAGATCGTGGTGGCGACCACGGTGTATACCACGGTGTTCTTGTAATTGATCCAGAACATGTCGTCCGCCATGACGACCTTGTACGTGTCCAGGTTGAATCCGCGCGGGACCAGGTTCACCTGGCCCGAGACGATGTAGCCCTCGGCACTGAACGATTGCGCCAGGATATTGACGAAGGGGTACAGCATCACGACCATCACGAGGATCAGCACCACCGTGTTGATCACGGTGAATGCCCGATAGCCCAGGCTTTCCTTGATGACGGTCGGGGGGGGGGGGGGGGGGGGGGGGGGGGGGGGGGGGGGGGGGGGGGGGGGGGGGGGGGTGTGGGGGGGGCACCCCCCCACACACCACACCACATATTTAAATATTTTGTGTT
>NZ_JBZXYT010000047.1:0-16081 GCF_059391765.1 Brachybacterium sp. SYSU DS0246
CGAACAGCCGCTCGGCATCGATCTCGGTGCCGGGCGGGACGCCGTTGCGGACGCGGATCTCGAGTCCATCACCAGCGCCGAGCACCTGGACCCGGAGCAGCTCCCGGCCGTGCTGGACAGCGTTGCGGACGAGATTCTGCACGATCCGGGTCAGCTTCTCCCGATCTGTCTCGACCACCAGAGCAGCCGGCGGATCGTAGTCGACCTCCATGCCCGCGCCCTCGATCTCGGCCGTCATCCCCAGCAGGCACTCGGCGACCAGGACGCCGACGTCGACGGGTTCGAGGTCGAGCGCCGGCTCCGCATCGAGCAGGTACGCGTACTCGTAGAGCCGGTCGACGAGCGTGCCCAGCTCCGCGGTCTGCCGCTGGGCCACGGCCAGCTGCGCCCGCTGCTCCTCGTCGAGAGTGCTGCGCTCCAGCAGCTGAAGATAGCCCCGCACCGTGGTGAGCGGAGTGCGCAGGTCGTGGGAGATGTCCGCGATGAACGAGCGGATCCTGCGCTCCTCGACGCGGGTGCGGGTCGAGGCGGCCTGCGCCTGGCGCACTGTCTCGTTGACCTGGGCAGCCAGTGACTCCAGCTGCGGCACCACCAGGGAGAGCGTCACGGAGCTGTGCGCACCCTCGCCCCGCTGCCGCTCCAGCTGCCGGCGCACCGCGCGGATCTGCCGTAGCACGATCACCAGGTATGCGGCGGTGAGAAACCACAGCACACCGAGGATCACGGCGAGGGCAATCACGGCACTCCCGGGCGGTGAGGCTGGCTGGACAGGACGTCGCTGGGGCGGCGCCAGCTTATGCGCACCGTGACGGCGCCCGGGGGAGTAACGGTGGCCCGTGCGCAACCCCCCCGGCACCCGGTTGCCTCGGGGTCGCGGGCGCGCGGCCCCGGATGCACTCACTTCACGTCGGCCCTCCGGAAGATCAGCCAGGTCACCGCGCCCATCAGGGCGATGAACACGATCGAGACCGCCACCGCGGCGAGCATCTCTGCGCCGCTGGAATCCGGTCCCGGCGAGTGCTCGGCGGAGAACGGCGTGAGTCGCACCAGGGCGTCCAGCCCGTCGACGTCGGCCGCGGTGGACGCCAGCAGATCCGCGACGAAGGACCACACGAATCCCGCCGCCATCACCACCAGTGGACGCTGCAGCCAGATCGCCAGCGGCAGGCACACCGCGAGCTTCGCGGCCGTGAGGATCGCGCTGGTCAGCGTGATGGCGATGATGCTCGAGAGGGCCTCTGAGGTGAGGTCGCCGCTCTCGGTCAGCGCCAGCGAGAACGCCGTCGGGATGGCCGGAGCGAACTCTGCCCCGGTGGCTCGGCCGACGAGGACGGCCAGGCCGTAGGGAAGAGAAAGCGAGGCCACCAGCAACGCCGCGATGACGGTCTTGGAGGCGATGAACGCTCCGCGTCCGGAGGCCAGCAGGGCGTTGTGCACGGACTTCGTCTCGAACGGCTGGGAGATGGTGATCCCGTACAGGAGAGGGCCGAGCAGGGAGATCAGCAGGATGTCGCTGAGTCCCTGCACGCCGTTGGCGGAGGCCGCTCCCAGGTCGCCGACGGCGAGCTGATGCTGCAGCCACGTGTAGAGCGCGGCGGCGATGGCGGCTGCCACCAGGCACAGGGCCGCGGTCGGGCTGTGGCGTAGGACGTAGAGGTCCGCGCGCAGCTGATTTGTCATGACCGGTCTCCTCCGATGACGGACAGGAAGAAGGATTCGAGGCTCTCGCCCTCGCGGGCGAGCCGGGTGGGCCACACATCGGCCGACACCAGCGTGCGAAGCACCTGCTCCGCCTGCTCGGCGTGGTGGGGCAGGCGCACCGTGCGATCGGGCATCACGCGCGGATCGGCCTCGGGGAGCTCGCGCTCGAGCACCGTGACCAGGCGTTCGGTGTCCTCCGCGGCGAGTTCCAGGTACTGCTGGGTCTGCGCCTCGAGCTCGTCGAGGGTGAGAGTCATCCGCACCTCGCCGGCCTCGACGATGATGTAGTCGCTCGCGGTCTGGAACAGCTCGGGCAGGTTGTGGCTGGAGATCAGCACGGTGATCCCGCGCTCGGTGGCCAGATCGCGCACGAGACGTCGCACCTCGACGACCCCGAGGGGATCCAGCCCGTTGACCGGCTCGTCCAGCACCAGCAGCTCCGGATCGGCGATCAGGGCGAGAGCGATCCCCAGGCGCTGCCGCATGCCGAGCGAGAAATCTTTGACCCTCTTGCGGCCGGTCTCGCCGAGGCCGACGAGTTCGAGCAGCTCGCCTTCGCGGCCACCGCCGGGGACGCCGCGCATCAGGCGGTGCAGGTGCATGTTCTGCCGCGCCGTCATGCCGCCGTGGAGGCTGGGGGCCTCGATGAGGGTGCCGATCCGCGCGAGGTCCTCCTGCTGCGGGGCGTCCTGGCCCGAGCCGAACAGCTCGATGGCTCCACTCGTGGGGACGCCGAGCCCGGAGATCAGGCGCATCAGCGTGGTCTTGCCGGCGCCGTTGCGGCCGATCAGCCCGTAGATCCGGCCCCGCTGCAGTCGCAGGGTCATCGACTGCACCGCGGCATGGTTGCCGTAGCGCTTGGTGAGATCCCGGGTGACCAGGACGTCCTCACTCATGGATGCTCCTCTCGCTCGATGCCTCGACGTTACGGAGCATGTGTCGGGCGGGCGTCAGGATCCGGCCCGCAAAGGTCAGGAATCCGTGAAGATCCCTCGCTCAGGGTCCAGGCAGCGCTCGCAACCGGTACCCGAGGCCCCAGACCGTCTCGATCGGGTCCAGTTCCGGGGCGATCTCGCGCAGCTTCGTGCGCAGGTTGGAGACGTGGGTCTTCACGGCGGCGTCGTCGCCGACGAACGTCTCCTCCCAGACGCCCTCGTAGATCCGGGGCCGGGAGAACACCTGGCCGGGCTGCTCCATCAGCAGCTGCAGGATCCGCAGCTCGGTAGCGGTCAGGGTGACGTCGGCGCCGTCGAGGGTGACACGCGCGGTGGCTGGATCGAGAGCGAGCGGGCCGTAGGTGAGGACGCTGGGGGTCTCGGCCGCTGGGGCGGTCCGGCGCAGCAGCACCTCGATGCGGGCGGTGAGCTCGGTGAGATCGAAGGGTTTGGTCACGTAGTCGTCCGCTCCGAGCCGCAGCATGTCCACCTTGGTGAACACGGCGTCCTTCGCCGAGAGCACCAGCACCGGCAGATCGCCGGCGCGACGGATCTCTGCCAGCAGCACCGAGCCGTCGACATGGGGGAGCATCAGGTCGAGGACCACCAGATCGGGTGGGGGTGCGGGCGCGGGTACGGGTGCGCGGGCTGGTGCGCGTGCGGGTGCGGGGGCTGGTGCGCTCGCCGGGAGCCCTCCGGCCGACGGGCCGGTCAGTCCCAATGCCCTGCGAGCGGCGAGACCGTCGCGGACGCCGCTGACCTCGTGACCTTCTGCGCTGAGCGTCTCGACCAGCAGGGCCTGGACGTCCGGGGAGTCCTCGACGACGAGGATGCGGGCCATGGTCGTCCTCCTGATCGCGACAGGGTGAGAGGGGCGGGTCGTCAGCCTATTTCCCCCTCTGACCCGACGCCTATGACGGGCCAGATCCGCGACCTGGTGGGTATTCGGCGCCGATTCCCACCAGGTCACGGATCTGGCGAGACCGTGCCTCGCCGTGCGGCGCTCGACGGGGCGGTGTCGGCGGGTGCCCGTGGCCTCAGCCACCGAGTTCGAGCACGCGGATGGCGAGCTGGACCCGGTTGGTGACCTGCAGCTTGTGGTACAGCCTGCCCAGGTGGGTCTTGACGGTCGCGACGCTCATGAACAGCTGCTCGCCGATCTCGGGATTCGCGAGGCCCTGGGCGACCAGCCGGGCCACGTCCCATTCGCGCTCGGTGATGCCGTCGGGCGGTGACGCGGCCGCGGAGGTGTCGGGCGGTGACGCGGCCGCGGAGGTGTCGGGCGGGGGCGCGGCCGCGGAGGTGACGCCCTCCGGCGAGCCGTCGGCGCCGGGAGGCGCGGGGTGTGCGGCGCCGCCGAGCCCGTCCCGCCCCGACTGATCCGCCTCGTCCCCCGCCCTCGAGGCGCTGCCCTCGTGCGAGGCCAGGCGCACCAGACGCGCGAGCACGTCGGGGGAGAAGCGGGGACGGTCGTCGGCCGCCTCCAGCACTGCCTGGACCACGTCCTCCGGCGGGGAGTCCTTGAGCAGGAAGGAGACGGCCCCGGCCCGCAGCGCCTGCAGCAGGAACTCGTCGGTGTCGAACGCGGTCAGCATTACCACCCGGGCCGGGGAATCCTCCGAGCGCAGGACGCGCAGGGCCTCGAGCCCGGTCATGCGGGGCATGCGGATGTCCATCAGCACCACGTCCGGCTCCAGGGCGCGCGCCTGGTCCAGGGCGGCCTGCCCGTCGGCCGCTTCCCCGATCACCTCGATGCCGTGGGCGCCGTCGATCATCAGGCGCAGTCCGGTGCGCATCAGGGCCTCGTCGTCCACCAGCAGCACCCGCACGGGCTCGCCGCCGCTGCCGATCCTGCCGCCGCCCTCGCCATCCGCGTCGCTCACCATGGCATCCATGCTTCCACCTCGAAGGTGTCCTGGCCGCGGCGGTGGCAGGAGTCCCCGCCCAGCAGCCGCGCCCGCTCCTGCACGCCGATGAGACCGTGGCCGGTGGAGACGGGGGCCGGGTCACCGGCGGTCGGAAGCGGATTGGAGGCGGTGAGCAGCACCCGATCATTCGCCGCGGCGAGCGTGATGCGCAGCGGCATCCCCGGGGCGTGCTTGGCCGCGTTCGTGGTGACCTCGGCCAGGATCCGGGCGAGGGTGACCACCAGGCTGCGCTCGCGCTCGGCCAGCTCGTCCGGCCTGATGCCTTTCCAGGTCAGCTCCACATCCTGGCCCTGTTCGCGGCAGCGCTCGACGATGTCGCTCAGCGTCGGCGCCGAGGCCAGCGGAGCATCGCCCTCAGTGGTGCGCAGCGTCATCAGCACCGTGCGCAGCTCCCGGTTGGCCTGCTGCGCCGCATCCCGCACGGTCCGCGCGGTGCGCCGCAGCTCCTCGGGCGGGAGATCCTCGCGGTAGGACATCGCGCCGGCGTGCATGGCGATCGCCGCCAGGTGATGGGAGATGCTGTCGTGCATGTCGCGGGCGAGGGCGCCGCGTTCCTCGGCCCGCACCCGGGCGGCGTCGGCGTCGCGCTCACGCATCAGCGCCGCGGCCTCGCGCTCCGCAGCGGCCCGCGCGCGCTCGGCGGTCTCCCGCTCGCGATCGGCGGAGGCGGCCCGTTCCCGCAATGACGCCACCAGTTCATGACGGGTGCCGACGACGCGACCCGCCAGCAGCGGCACCATCGCGGCCATGGCCATCACTGCCAGCGTGATCAGGATGAACACGTCCTCGCGCTCGCCCCGGATCGCGGCGTCCGCCAGCATCGACGCGGTGGAGGCCGCGACGACCAGCACGACCGCGGCGATGTCCAGCGGTGGCCTGCGCCGCAGCCCCACCCGGTACAGGGCGATCCCCGCCGCGGGCAGCGACCACACGCTGAGCCCAGCTGCCGTGGCGATCGCCAGGTGGACAGCGCTGTGAACACGCCCGGGGCGCAGGAAGCGCAGCGGTCCGATTGAGACCGTCATAGCGGAGCCGATCAGAAAATCGATGCCGGTCAGCGCCAACAGCCCGCCGGGAGGGTCGCCGTCGAACTCTTCCAACGTGATCCCGAAGACGATGAGAAAGAGCAGCAACCCCAGCAGGACGCTGCCGAGGGACTGCGCAAGCGCGATGGCCCATTCGCGCATGCTCCGCGCCGGGGGCGTCGGCGCGGCGTGGGGCATGGCGGCGGTCATGGACACAGCGTAGGGAGCCAATGCGGCCGACGGATCGACCGCGCGGCCGATACCGCTCACGCCCCCTCAGCCGTGCGACGGAGATGCAGGCCGAGCCCAGCGGCGGATGCCTCCGGCAGGACGCCCGCGCGAGGATCGGGTCATGACCGAGATCGCAGGAGCCCGGCCGAGTCCCGTCGCGGAGCACCCCCGGCCAGCCGTCCCCGAACCATCACCCGTGCCGTCGGCCGCGTCCGAGCCGGCCGCGTCCGAGCAGGTGGCCTTCCACCGGCTCCCGCGGGTGGTCCCGCATCGGCGCTACTGGTGGCGACCGCTGCTCGCTCTGCTGGTCACCGCCGCTTCGTTCGCGGCGATGGTGCTGCTGCTCGCGGTGCCCGTGGTCGCCGTCTCGCTGATCCGGCCGGGCGCGGCGCCCAGCGAGATGATCTCGGATCCGCTGAACCCTATGGACCAGGTGCTGGGATTGGGCGCGCTCGCCCTGCTGATCCCGGCAGTGCTGCTGGGGACACGGGTGGCCTACGGGCGCTTCGGCATCGCCCACTCGGTGCTGGGGCGCTTCCGCTGGGGGCTGCTGGGCCGGGCGGCGCTCGTCGTGGTGCCGGTCTACCTCCTGACCGGCACGGCGGCGAACCTCGGCCTGAACCGGGACGTGATCGCTCTGCCCCCGCCGACCGCGAGCGTGCTGGCTGCGTGGCTGCTCGCGCTGGTGCTGGCCCCGCTGCAGTCCGCGGGGGAGGAGTACGCCTTCCGGGTGCTGCCGCTGCAGGTTCTGGGGACCTGGCTGCGGTGGCCCGTCGTCGGGATCCTCGCTCCCGTGCCGCTGTTCGTGCTCGGCCACGGCTACACAGGGCTGGGACGGGTCGAGATCGCGCTCTTCGCTGTCGCCATGGGGCTGCTCGCCTGGAAGACGGGCGGCATCGAGATCCCGGTGCTGCTGCATGTCGCCAACAACTGGACGCTGTTCGTGATCGCCCCGATGATCCCGGGATTCACGGAGCAGGGCGAGGTGGGCCTGCCCTCGATGCTCCTCAGCACCGTGCCGATGCTCGTGCTGGTCGCGGGCCTGTGGTGGTGGTTCTCGCGGCGCGAGGGCCTCGGGCTGTGGCAGCCGCAGCGGGCGGCGCTCGGCCCGCACGCGACGCGGTGAACCGTGGCCGGTCGCATCCCGCTGCAGACGGAGGAGCGGTCTACTCTGGTCCGGGCAATTCGTCCCGCGCCGGCGAGAGCACAGAGCCGGCACGGTGTGCTCCACGAGAGGTGAGGTCCCGGTGAATCCACGGAAGTCTCAGGTCCCCTCGTCGACGTCCCGATGCAGGACCGCGACAGTTCGAGCCGGAGCCGGAACCAGAGCTTTGGCGGCCGCGTCGTGCGCCGCGATGATCATCGGGATGTCCGCGTGCACACCGGACGGCGAGAACCGCGTGGAGTTCGTCGACGGCCCCCCGGCCAACCAGGTGCTGCCCGGGACCGATCTCGCCGCGACGTCGATCGCGATGAGCTCCGCGCTGTTCACCGCTGCCGACGTCGCCGTCCTCGCCACCCCCGAGGACGCCGAGGCGATGTCCGAGGTGAGCCGTGCGGCACGGGTCCCGCTGCTGGTCGGGGCCGGTTCCGAGGTCGCCGACGAACTCGACCGGCTCGGGGCCGAGACGCTCGTGACCGCCGAGGGGAACGATCTGGCAGAGCTCGAGAACGGGCGGCACGTCGTCCAGATCGACCCCGCCGATCCCGGCGCGGCGATGCCGGAGGTCAGCGCCGACGAGGAGCCTGCGAAGGCCTCGGCCTTCGTCGACCCCGACGCGGGGACCCCGGGCGCGAGCATCGCGCGGGCCGACGTGGAGGCCGCGGGCGGGACGGTCGCCGATGTCCCCGGCAGCGACCCGCGGCGCAGCGGCGAGACCGTGGCCGTGACCAAGGACGCCGTGGCCGCCAGCGGTGACGCGGCCTCGGGGATGCTGGCCGTCGGCGAGGGATTCGGGACCGCGGAGCAGTTCACCTCCGAGGTCGAGACGGCGGTGACCGTGCCCGAGCTGCCCGGAGGCGGCCAGGAGGTCTTCCCCGGCCGCCGGATGGTCGCCGCCTACGGGACCCCCGGCACCCCGTCGCTCGGCATCCTGGGCGAGCAGGACCTCGAGGCGACCATCCAGCGCACCCAGCAGCTCGCCGCGGACTACGAGCCGTACTCCGAGGTGCCGGTCGTGCCCGCCTTCGAGATCATCACCACCCTGGCCTCCTCCGAGCCCGGGGCCGACGGGAACTACTCGACCGAGCTGGACCCGCAGGCGCTGCGCGACTGGGTCGATGCCGCGGAGGACGCCGGGATCTACGTGGTCCTCGACCTGCAGCCCGGCACGGCCGACCTCACCGAGCAGGCGAAGCAGTACGAGGAGCTGCTGAAGGAGCCCCACGTCGGCCTCGCCCTCGATACCGAGTGGAAGCTCCAGGAGGGGCAGAAGCCACTGGAGCAGATCGGCACGGTCACGGCCGACGAGGTCAACCGCACCGCCGACTGGCTCGCGCAGCTGACCGCCGATAACGGCCTGCCCCAGAAGGTGCTCATGCTCCACCAGTTCTCCGCCGGGATGATCTCCGACCGGCAGGAGCTGGACACCTCACACCCGGAGCTGGCGATGCTGCTGCACGCCGACGGCAACGGCACCCCGGATCTGAAGCTGGGCACCTGGGACGCCCTCCAGAAGGATCTGCCCGAGGGGATCGGGATGGCGTGGAAGAACTTCTACGACGAGGACACCCCGACCTTCACCCCGCAGCAGACCTACGACGTCGAGCCCCGGCCCTGGTTCGTCTCCTATCAATGATCCCGCTGCTCGCGCAGCCCGGAAGCCGGCGGACCCGCTCTCAGCCGGCCCGTTCTACAGTGGTGGCGCCATGTGCCGCCCCCTCATCCCCGCCTCCGACTGGTCCCTCGCCGCATGAGTGCGCACCCGCCCCCGCGCCCTGTTCCGTATCACCGGCTGGCGACCCTGCGCTCGACCTGGTCCCTGCCCGTCAAACCGCTGCTGACGCTCGCGACGGCGTTCGTCGTCTACGTCGCACTGGCCTCGGTGCTGCTGGTGCTGACGATCCTGGTGCTCGCCCTCGCGCCCGGCGTGAACATCGCCCTCGGAGTGACCAGCGGCGACCCCACCAGCCCGCTCGATGTGGGCCTCGCCCTTGCGATGGGCGCGCTGTGGCTGCCGGCCGGCCTGGCCGGCGTGCGCATCGGCGGCTGGCGTCCGCCTGGGCCGACCTGGTCGGTGGCGGCTCGCTTCCGCCGTGAGCTGCTGCGGCCGACGGGCATCGTGGCGGGGCTGGGCGGCCTGGCGGTCGTGGCGGCCGCCGCGCTGGCGGGTGCGCTCGCCGGCTCCGCGGGCGGCCTCGTGGAGGCGACCTCTCCCGGAGCCTCGGGGGCCGACGGAGGAGCCGGGCCGCTCCAGCTCCTCGTGCTCACGCTGATCGTGCTGGTGCTGGTCCCGCTGCAGGCCGTGGGACTGGAGCTGACGATGCGCGGTGTGCTGCTCCAGGCTCTCGGCACCTGGATACGCACACCCGTCGTCCCCGTCCTGGCGGTCGGAGCCCTCTCCCTGGTCGGCCGCGAGCTGACCGTCCCGGTCGCGATCCCGGCCGTCGCCCTCGCCGCGTGCGCCGCCGTCCTGGCCTGGAAGACCGGCGGCCTCGAGGTGCCGATCGCGCTGGCCGTGGCCGTCACCGTCGGCTCCCTCCTGGTCTCCGCGTTCGCAGCGGGGACGGCCGGCGGCGCCGGGGCCGCCGCGCTCGGTGCCGCCGCAGCCGCTCCCGGCACCTCCGCCGCCACGCTCGCCGTGGCCGATGGTGCCGCCCTGGCCGGCGGGATCTCGTCCGCTGTCGCGCTGGTGCTGGTCACCGTTCTCGTCATGGCGCTGGTCAGCCGGCGCGAGCAGCTCGCTCTGCTCGAGCCCGTCGGCCGTGACGCCTCGGACCCTGCGCCGGATCCCGTTCCTTTCTGAGCCTGCCGCGCGGGCTCTCGAGCAGCCGGACAGTGATGGACACCACCGGGATTCTCACGTAGGAATATCGGGGCCGTGCAGCTGCCCGGCCCATCCCGACGGAGAAGGAACAAGGACGATGACGCCCGACACCCACATCTCACGCCGCACCCTGGTCGCCACGGGAACGCTCGGAGCCGCCCTCGCCGGCGGCCTCGGCCTCGCCGCGGCCCCGGCCCACGCCGCCCGCGGTTACACCAACCCCGTGATCGCCGCCAACCAGCCGGACCCCGGCGTGCTCGAGGTCGCTGGTCGCTACTACCTCTACTCGACCGCCGGGGCGATGGGGAACATGCCGGTGCTGCGCTCCAAGGACCTGGTGGACTGGGAGCCCCTGGGCGACGGGCAGCCCGAGATCGCCGCCTGGGCCAACCCCGGCCGGCACTGGGCGCCCGAGGTGCTCGACGTCGGCGGGAAGTTCCACGCCTACTACACCGCCTGGGAGCGCGCCACGGACCGGCAGGCGATCGGCGTCGCCGTCGCCGACTCGCCGGACGGTCCGTTCGTCGACTCCGACGAGGCGCCGCTGCTGTCCACGCCGGAGGAGGGCGGCTGCATCGACGCCTCCCCGTTCCGCGACGAGGACGGCTCGCTGTGGCTGCTGTGGAAGAACGACGGCAACGCCGCCGACCAGGACTCGTTCCTGTTCGCCCAGCGCCTGGCCGAGGACGGCCGGAGCCTCGTGGGTGAGCGCACCCAGGTCCTCGAGCGCGACCAGGCCTGGGAGATCTACACGATCGAGGGCCCCTCCGTCATCACCCACGAGGGCCGCTACTACCTCTTCTACTCCGCCGGGGAGTACTGGAACGAGACCTACGGCGTGGGCGTCGCGGTCGCCGACGCGATCGACGGCCCCTGGACCAAGATCACCGACACCCCGGTGCTCTCGGCCAACGAGGTCGCCGCCGGCCCGGGCCACGGCATGCCGGTGCGCACCCGCGACGGTCTCTGGTACGTCTACCACGCCTGGCAGCCCGAGCACATCGGCGAGGACCCGGGCCGGCTGACCTGGATCTCCCCGGTCATCATCGAGAACGGGACGGTGAGCATCGACGGCCCGAAGATCGAGAACCGCACGCGCCCCGGCGTGGGCCGCCCGCGGGTGTGAGCGCGACCGAGCTCTGCTGACTGCAGCAGCGCGCTCCGCGGACAGCAGCCGCGAGCCATGCTGACGGCAGCAGCGCGCTGTGCCGGCGGAGCAGGGCGATCGGGGCCGGGCGCGGTCGCGGAACGGAACATCCGGCCGCCGCCCGGCCCCGGCGTCGTAAGGTCACGAGCATGAACCCTGCCGACGCCGCCAGCTCCGTTCCTGCCCGCACCGACCCCGTCATCCCCGATCAGCTGCTGCTGCTCCCGCTGCGCCAGAAGATCATCGAGCGCGACCTGGGAGTACGCGCGCTCCACCTGCACCGCGCGGGCCACGAGGAGCTCGGTCACCGCTTCAGCGACGACACCGTCGAGAACGTCTACTCGATCTCCAAGACTGTCACCGCGCTCGCGATCGGCATCGCCGAGGAGGAGGGCTTGCTGGGCGTCGAGGACAGGCTCGTCGATCACCTTCCCGCGCCTGCCGCCGGCTACGGCGCCGGGATCGAGCAGGTGCGACTGAGCCACCTGCTCACCATGACCTCCGGGTCCCCGATCCTCGCCTTCGTCGACGAGCAGCGCGAGCACGAGGACCTCGCCGCCCTGTTCCTCTCCACCGACCTCACCGCGGCAGCGGGGGAGAAGTGGGAGTACTCCAACGGCTCGATCTTCCTGCTCTCGCGGGTGATCAGCGAACGCACCGGGCGCTCCCTGCGCGACTGGCTGATGCCGCGCCTGTTCGAGCCGCTGGGGATCCTCAACCCCCAGTGGCACACCACCCGGGACGGGTACAGCTGGGGCGCGACCGGCCTGCACCTGAGGAGCGGCCAGCTGGCCCGGATCGGCCGGCTGCTGCTGCAGCGCGGCGAGTACGACGGTCGCCAGCTCGTGCCGGCCGCCTGGGTCGATGCCCTCCACGCCGAGGACACCTGGGTGCCCACCGGCGAAGCCGAGCCCGAGAGCGCGCAGTACGGCCGAGCGGTCTGGCGCTGCACGCCCGAGGGATCCTGGCGGGCCGACGGGGCCTACGGCCAGCTGATCGTGGTGCTGCCTGAACAGGACGCCGTCCTGACCGTCACCTCGCGGCTCGAGGGCCGCGGGGCGGCGGAGATCCTCCGCGCCGTGTGGGAGGAGCTGCTGCCGCTGCTGTGAGCGGTCCCAGGCTCTGCGGTGGGCCGGGGTAGCGTTGGCCCATGGATTGGACCGCGCTCGCGAACCTCGCCCTGGTGCTGCTCTTCGTGCTGGTCGGAGGGCTGTTCGCCGGCACCGAGATGGCGATCGTCAACCTGCGCGAGTCGCAGATCAGGCAGCTCGAGCAGGGCGGCGCAGGCGGCGAGCGCACCGCGAAGCTGGTGCGCGACCCGAATCTGTTCCTCTCGGCGGTCCAGATCGGGGTGACCGTCGCCGGGTTCTTCTCCTCCGCCTACGGCGCCTCCACCATCGCGCCGTCCCTGGTCCCGATGCTCACCGGCGCGGGCCTGTCCGAGGCCACCGCCTCCACGGTGGCCCTGATCGGGATGACGCTGGTCATCGCCTTCCTCTCGCTCGTGCTCGGCGAGCTGGTGCCCAAGCGTCTGGCGATGCAGAACGCCCTGGCCATGACCCGGATCGTCGGCCCTCCCCTGAGCGTGTTCGGCCGCCTGATGAAGCCCGTGATCTGGCTGCTGTCGGTCTCGACCAACCTGGTCGTGCGGGCCGTCGGCGGTGATCCCCACGCGGATCGCGAGGCCGTCTCCGCCGAGGAGATCCGCTCCATGGTGCGCAACTCCGATGCCCTCGCCGAGGCCGAGTCCCGGGTGCTGGCCGACGTGTTCGACGCCTCCGAGCGCACCGTCGTCGAGGTGATGCGACCGCGCCACCAGGTCCACTTCCTTCCCGGCGACGAGACCGTGGCCGGGGCCCGCGAGGTGATCCGGGAGACCGGCGTCTCGCGCTACCCCGTGATCGGGGAGGACGTCGATGACGTGGTCGGGTTCGCCCATGTGCGGGACCTGCTGCTGGTCGAGGACCCGGCCACCACGCGGCTGGCGGAGATCGCCCGGCCCATCGAGCACATCCCCGGCACCGTCGAGGTGCTGGCGGCGCTGAACCGGATGCGCGCCCAGGCCGAGCAGATCGCGGTGGTGGTCGATGAGTACGGAGGCACCGACGGCATCGTCACCCTGGAGGACCTGCTCGAGGAGCTGGTGGGCGAGATCTACGACGAGTTCGACCGGGAGGGCCGCCCCACCGCCGGCGAGCTCGAGGGGACGATCCAGGCCGACGGTCGGATCGACGGCGGCCTGATCCTGCAGGAGTTCGAGGCGGCCACCGGCATCACCCTGCCCGATACCGGCGGCTACGAGACCGTCGGCGGATTCGTCATGGCGCGCCTGGGGCGGATCCCCGAGGCCGGGGACACGATCGAGATCGACGGCGGCCGCCTGGAGGTGCTCGAGGTCGACGAGAGGCGCGTCCAGACCGTCCAGCTCACCCACGTCGCCGCTCCGGAGCCGGGTGAGCGCCCGGCTTCGTGAGATCCGTGAGGTGACGGGAACTCGGTCGCCTTTCCCACCGGTTCACGGATCCCGCGGGGACCGTGGCATGCGGGGGCTTCGCGGCGGCCGCGCACATAGTGGGGTTCGTGGGGTTCGTGGGCTTTGGGCTTCGTGGGCTTCGCGGGGAGCGCGGGGCGCGCCGTGGGGGAACGAGGACGAGGGCGAGCCCCGGTGGGGCCCGCCCTCGCGTGTGCGACTGAGCCGGAACGCGTCGTGCGCCCCGGCGGTGATCAGTCGGTCACGGTGAAGCGCACGGACTCCGTGAAGGAGTTCCCGTTGCGGTCCGTCGCGGTGATCTCGGCGGTGTGGGTACCGGCCGAGAGGTCCTCGCTGAGCTGGTGGCGCCACAGGTGGGCGCTCGAGGTGGTCACGTTGCCGTTGCTGCGCAGGTTCTGCGTGGCCGCGACGGTGTCGGAGTACTCGAAGCCCTCCGCCAGCGCCTCACCCTCGGCGGGCTGGGTGTGCTCCGCCGGGCTGGCGGAGCCGCCGTCGATCGAGACCTCGACCGTCGCCTCGGTCGAGCCGCCGAAGAAGTCGGCGGTCAGCCAGGTGCCCCCGGCGAGGTCCTCGCGCGTGACCGTGTTCGGATCGCCCAGCTCGGGCATCTCGCCGGCCTTGTCGTCGTCCTGCCACGCCTGCGCCTGCTCGGCCCAGTCGCGCCAGGTCGGCGAGTTCACGCCCAGGGTCAGCTGCTCGTCGTCGTCCTCGCCGCGCACCGTGTAGCGGGCGCTGAGGTCAGCGCCGTCCAGTCCGAGGGTCATGATGCCGGGGCGCGCCCCGTCGTTCATGTACGCGTACGGAAGGCCGTTCTCGTCCAGGCCGCCGGAGTACCAGTCCCCCGAGACCGCCCCGGCGATGAGGGCCTGGTGCGGGAGCTCGTCGATGCCGTCCTCGGCCCACTCGGCGCGCTGGTCGCCGGGGAGGTTGTTCTCCAGCGTGTGGGTGTGGCCGCCGACGGTGGTGACGTCGCGGCCCTCGAGCACGTCGTACAGATCCGTGGCGTTGTCGATGATCACGCCGTTGCGGTCCAGCACCGGAGCATGCGTGGCCAGCACGATCTTCTTGTCCTCCGGCACGTTCTCGAGATCCTTCGCGAGCCAGTCGAGCTGCTCGTGGTCGATCTTCTCGAGGTATTTCGCGTCGGTCTCGGTGTTGGGGTACTCGATGCTGTCGAGCACCACGAAGTGCGCCTCGCCCACGTCATAGGAGAAGTAGGCCGGGCCGATGTGCTGGCGGAAGGTGTCGTTGCTGTGACTCGACTCGGTGGCATCGAAGTCGAGGTCGTGGTTGCCCATCGCGGCGCGGATGGGGCCGTTGACGTCGGCGTAGATGTCCTTCAGCTCCGGGTACAGGCTGAGGTCGTCGCCGACGTTGTCGCCCAGCATGAGCACGCCGCAGCCGCCGTAGTCGTGGCGCTCGGTGAGGTCCTTGACGGCGCCGTCGCGGGCGTAGCCCATCTGAGTGAGGTCGTAGGCCTGGGTGTCGGCGGCGATCGGGCAGCTCTGCTGCGAGTCCTTGGTCGCCTTGGACTTGCCCATCGGGAAGTTGACCGCTTCGGGCAGCTCGCCCGTGGGCTCCAGCCCGCCGTACTTCAGCTCCGTGGAGCCCTCGGGCAGGTGGTTGTAGCTGAACTGCGCGAAGTTGTGCTCGTCCACGGGCACCTGCCACCCGGCGGGCTGGGTGACGAACACGGTCATGTTCTCGTACACCGGCAGCTCATAGCTGCCGTCCTTCGCGGTGGTGACGACCTCGCGGCCGTTGGAGACGGTGACCCCGGCGATGCCCTTCTCGCCACGGTCCTGGGTGGAGTCCTTGTCCTTGTCATCGAAGACGACGCCCTGGAGGGTCTCGGGATCGGCGGCCTGCCCGCGGACGACCTCGACCTCACCCTGGTAGGCGTCGGAGGGGACATCACTGCCGGCGGGATCGGCATTCGCCGCGGTGGGGACGATGCTCGCGCACAGCACTGCCGAGGCACCGAGGGCGAGGGTGGAGGCGAGACGGCGGCGAGCGCGGCTGGAGCGGGCCGCGCGGGTCGAGCCGGGCGCGGAGGAGGGGGATGCGGGGGAGGGGTGTGTCATGAGGAGCTTTCTCGCGGGAGGGGTCGGCTTCCGCCGTATGACGCTAGGGAGCCCAGGTGACATCGCGGCGGCTTCGACGTGACGAGGAGTTCAATCGCTGCCCGCAACCGGACATCGTGGGCACCGGGCCGGCGCGCTCACCCCTCGGCGCCGCCACCGCGCTTCCCGTGCCACCGCGCCTCCCCGCCGCCACCATGCCCCCGTCGTCACCGCGCCCCCGCCGCCACCACGTATCCCCGCCGCCACCGCCCGCCCTTCGCGAGATCCGTGAACCGGTTGGTATCCGGCCCTCAAAGCAACCGGGTCACGGATCTCGCGCGGGGCGAGCCGACGTGACGGGAGCGTCGTCGCGGGGCGGGGCGACGTGCGGGGGAGCGTCGTCGCGCGCCGGGACCCGGCGTGCCCCGGTAGGCTCGGAGCAGACGCACCCTGCGCCGGGACCGCGGTCCCGGCGCCCCGCTACCCGGGAGGGAATCCGATGGCTCGCACCAGCTTTGCCCAGCTCCTCGTCACCCAGCTCCGCGACCTCGGCGTCGAGCGCATCTACGGGGTC